>DAICYJ010000132.1 GCA_027311705.1 Novosphingobium sp.
CGCCCAGCCACGCCCAGTCTTCGCGAAACTTGCCATCGCCCAGCACGGCGAACACCGGCTCGATCCCGTGGGCCTTGCACAGCGCAAAGTCGTCCTCGCCGTGGTCCGGCGCCATGTGGACAAGGCCGGTGCCGCTGTCGGTGGTGACGAAATCGCCGGGCAGGAACGGGCGCGGTTTGGCGAAGAACCCGCCGAGCTGGTGCATCGGGTGGCGGGCGATGGTGCCGGCTAGGTCGGAGCCTTTGATAGAGGCACCAATCTTATTCGGATCGTTGTAAGCTCCGACATTTGAGCCAACTGGATTTCCATCGGCATCCTTCGCGGGAACAAGCGTATGGAGCTTTACCCGTTCCTTCCATTCATTGGCGAGCTTTGATGCTACCAGATATCGCCTGCCTTGGTGGTCCAAGACATCATACTCAACCTCCGGCCCATAAGCCAAAGCCTGATTGACCGGGATCGTCCACGGCGTCGTCGTCCAGATCACCGCGTGGGCGCCGACCAGTTCGGGGATCGGCGATTCAACGATCTCGAACGCCACGTCGATCTGGGTGGAGACGATGTCCTCGTATTCGACCTCGGCGTCTGCCAGCGCGGTCTTTTCCACCGGGCTCCACATCACCGGCTTGGCGCCGCGATAGAGCTGGCCGGATTCGGCGAATTTCAGCAGTTCGGCGACGATGGTGCCTTCGGCTTCGGAATCCATCGTGAGATAGGGGTGGTCCCAATCGGCATTGATGCCCAGCCGCTTGAGCTGTTCGCGCTGGGTATCGACCCACTTTTGCGCATAGGCGCGGCATTCGGCGCGGAATTCCACGGCCGGAACCTCGTCCTTGTTGCGCTTTTTCTTGCGGTATTCCTCCTCGACCTTCCATTCGATCGGCAGGCCGTGGCAATCCCAGCCGGGCACATAGGGCGCGTCCTTGCCCAGCAACGACTGGGTGCGGACGACCATGTCCTTCAGGATATGGTTCAGCGCGTGGCCGATGTGCATGTCGCCATTGGCATAGGGCGGGCCATCGTGAAGGATGAACTTTTCCGCGCCCGCACGGGCCTCCCGCGTCTTGCGGTAGAGGTCCATTTCCTGCCACCGCGCCAGAATGCCCGGCTCCTTTTGCGGAAGGCCGGCCTTCATGGGGAAATCGGTCTTCGGCAGGAAGACGGTCGAGCGGAAATCTTGCTTATCGGTCATGACCCGCGCGCCTTAGCGGGGTGGGCGGGGTTGCGCAATTTCTGCTTGGCGCCGCAATCGTGACAAGCGAAGGGTAGGGCCGCGCTGTTGGACAAAAAGGTTACAGAGGTTACACCGTGTAACCTTTTCTGCGGACTTTTTCTCCTTTTGCAGCAACGTGTTGCGCGCAAAAGGTGACAGATGCCCTTTTCCGCGATTTGTCACCTTTTCACCATTTCAAAGAGCATTGCGGCGATCATGGCAGGAGCGGGGTGTGTAGGACAGACCCTGCGGTGATGGCCGGCGGGCAAAGGAATCGTGGGCGGGGTTCGAGCGGGGGAACGCATCACGAGACCTTGCTCCCCCCGTGAAGGCGGGCTTCGTTCGGCCAGGCGCGCGACCGCCTGAGGCCCCCCGCCTTCGCGGGGGAGCAGGAGGGTTTTTGGTGGGGAGGGCTGCAGCACGCGAACGCTCTGCGTCCTCGGCCAACTCGGCGGGAGCCCGTTACTCCGCCAGCAGCCGCCGGGCTTCGTCGCAGTCCTTGCCGATCTGGGCCACCAGCGCTTCCAGCGTGTCATATTTCGCTTCGGGGCGCAGGAAGTGTTCGAAGGTTACTTCGATCTCCTGATCGTAGAGGTCTTCGGCAAAATCGAAGAAATGCGGTTCGAGCAGTTCCTTGGGCGGATCGAAGGTGGGCCGCACGCCGATGTTCGCCGCGCCATCGAGCATGCAGCCATCGGGCAGGCGGCCGCGCACGGCATAGATGCCATAGCGGGGGCGCAGATAGGTGCCGAGCGCGAGGTTTGCGGTGGGGAAATTGATCGTGCGGCCCAGCTTGTCGCCATGCTGCACGATGCCGCGAATGGCGAAGGGGCGGGTGAGCAGGCGCGCGGCGGTGGCGCAATCGCCCGCCTGCAAAGCCTGACGGATGCGGCTGGACGAGACGACTTCGCCTTCGAACGTGACCGGGCCGACCGCGCGGCAGCGCAGGCCGCAGGTTTCGCCTACCTCTGCCAGCACGCGCACGGTGCCGCCGCGCGCCTTGCCGAAAGTGAAGTCTTCTCCGGTGACGACCGCCGCCGCGCCGGCGCGGGTGGCGAGCAGGTCGCAGACGAAATCCTGTGCGCTGGTGGCGGCGAGATCGCCATCGAAGCGGAACACCAGCATCGCATCGGCCCCGGCGGCGGCGAACAGTTCCTCGCGCTGATCCAGCGTGGTGAGGCGGAATGGCGGCGCATCTGGATGGAAATGGCGCACGGGGTGCGGATCGAAGGTGGCGACGATGGCGGGGCGGCCTTCGCTGCGCGCCCAGCGCACAGCCTCACCCACCACGGCCTGATGGCCGCGATGGAACCCGTCGAAATTGCCGAGCGCGATGACTGCGCCGCGCAAGGCTTCGGGTGTGGTCAAGTGGGCATCGAGCCGGATCATGCCGCGCGTTCCAGCGTCACGAAATCGTAGGCGGGGCGGCTGTCGGCGGCGGGATGGGTTTCGCGCGCCGTTTCGCGCCATTCCGGCCCCGGCGCGGGCAGGGTGGTGTCGCCCGCGAAATGGCCGTGCACTTCGGTGAGTTCGTAGCGAGCGGCGAGCGGGGCGAACATCGCCAGCACTTGCGCGCCGCCGATCACCGCCACGTCGCCCGATCCGGCCAGCGCCAACGCGGCCTGAACATCATGCGCCACTTCCGCGCCGGGGGCCTGCCATGCGGCGTCGCGGGTGAGCACGATATGGCGGCGGCCGGGCAGCAGGCCGGGCAGCGAATCGAAAGTCTTGCGGCCCATGATCATGGGCTTGCCGATGGTCAGCGCCTTGAACCGCTTGAGATCGGCGGGAAGGTGCCAGGGCAGGCGTCCCTTGTCGCCGATGGTGCCATCATCGGCGCGCGCCACGATGAGGAACAGGCCCGTCTGCGTCACAGCACCAGCCGGGTGACATGGCCCATCTTGCGACCCGGCCGCACAGCTTCCTTGCCATAAAGGTGCAGGTGGTTGGCGGGATCGGACAGAATTGCGGGCCAATCGTGCGCATCGTCGCCGATCAGGTTGTCCATCACCACGCCTTTGGCACACAGTGCGGTGCTGCCCAGCGGCAACCCGCAGATGGCGCGGACATGGTTTTCGAACTGGCTGGTGAGCGCGCCTTCGATGGTCCAGTGGCCCGAATTGTGGACGCGCGGGGCCATCTCGTTGAACACCGGGCCAGCATCGGTGGCGAAGAATTCCAGCGTGAGCACGCCGACATAGTCGAGCGCTTCGGCAACCTTGCGGGCCAGCGCGCGGGCCTCTTCCACTTGCGCGAGGATCACCGGGGCGGCGGGCACGGTGGAGCGATCGAGGATGCCGGCCTTGTGGACGTTTTCCGCGCTATCCCAGAAGCGAACGTCGCCATCGGCGCTACGCACGAGGATGACCGAGAATTCGGCGGCGAAATTGATGAAGCCTTCGTAGACGAGCGGCTGGCCGGTGAGTTCGACCGCATCGACATCGGCGGGCGACATGATGCGCCATTGGCCCTTGCCGTCATAGCCATCGCGGCGGGTTTTCAGGATGCCGGGGGTGCCGATCTTCGCCACGGCGGCGGCAAGGTCGGCGGCAGTATCGACGGCGGCCCAGGGGGCGGGGCGTCCGCCAAGGGCCTCGACAAAGGTCTTTTCGCTCACCCGGTCCTGCGCCACTTCCAGCGCGCCTGCGGGGGGATGGAGCCGGGCGTGGCCGGTGATCGCGGCCAGCGGTGCGGCGGCGACATTCTCGAATTCATACGTCACGACGGCGCATTGCGCGGCGAAGGATGCCAGCGCGGCCTCGTCGTCATAGCTGCCTTGCGTGAAGCCGGCGCAGACATCGGCGGCGATGGAATCGCCTTCGGGCGCATAGACATGGCAGCGATAGCCGAGGTTGGCGGCGGCGAGCGCGATCATGCGGCCAAGCTGGCCGCCTCCGAGAATTCCGATGGTCTCGCCGGGAGGGATCATGCGTTCGGGTTGCTCATGCCGAGGGCGATCATGACGGCGTTTCCGCCACGGAGTCGGTCTGCGCGGTTCGGTAGGAAATCAGCCGGCCGGCCAGTGCCTCGTCGCTGGTGGCGAGGATCGCGGCGGCCATCAGGCCAGCGTTGATCGCACCGGGAGTGCCGATGGCCAGCGTGCCCACCGGAATGCCGCCGGGCATCTGGACGATGGACAGCAGGCTATCCATGCCTTTCAGCGCCTTGGATTCCACGGGCACGCCCAGCACGGGCAAGTGCGTCATCGCCGCGACCATGCCGGGCAGGTGCGCCGCGCCGCCTGCGCCCGCGATCACCACCTTGAAGCCTTCCAGATGCGCGCCCTTGGCAAACGCCACCAGCCGGTCCGGCGTGCGGTGCGCGGAAACGATGCGGCATTCGTGCGCCACCGCCAGCTTTTCCAGCACGGCGGCGGCGTTCTTCATCGTCTCCCAATCGGACTGGCTGCCCATGACGATGGCGACGCGCGGCGTTTCAGACATTTTCCGGCCCCCTCAGGCTGTGCTGCGGCTCAGCGCTCGGAAAGGTAATAGCGCTCGATTTCGGCAAGGCTATCGTCGAGTTCATAGACGATCGGCTGGCCGGTCGGGATCTCCA
>DAICYJ010000145.1 GCA_027311705.1 Novosphingobium sp.
GCTGATCGCGCGACAGGTTTTCAAAGCGCGTTGCCGGCATAAGCGGTTTGCCAGAAAAACCGCGCGGACATTTCCCGCGCCCTGGAGATGACGATGCCGCATTATGCAACCGTGGGTTCCAATCGGCTCGACGAAGCCAAGGCGTTCTACGATGCCGTCCTCGGCATGGTCGGCTGGAAGCCGATGATGGAGCATGGATCGGGCGGACGCATATACAGCGACGGTGCATCCATGTTCGCCGTCGTGGCGCCTTTCGATGGCAGTCAGGCGACCGTGGGCAATGGCATCATGATCGGCTTTGCTTTGCCCTCGCACGATCTAGTCGACAAATTCCACGCTCTGGCGCTCGCATCGGGTGGGACGGATGAAGGCGCTCCGGGTCTGCGGGGGCCGGAAGAGGCGAAGGCCTATATGTCCTATGTGCGCGATCTGGACGGCAACAAACTGGCGGCGTTCAAGCTCGGCTAGAACGACGCTGCGGGGATAAGGCAGAGCGGGGGCGCTTTTCGAAGCGCTTGGCGTTGATCCTTTTCCCCCGGCATTGCCCTGCGGAACCTTGCAAACTTGCGACATTTCCGCGATTCCTGCACGCATGCTACCGGCAATCTTCGGCCTTTCCGGCCCGGTCCTGACCGACGACGAGCGTGCGTTCTTTCGCGATGCGGATCCTGCGGGCTATATCCTGTTCGGGCGCAACGTGGTCGATCGGACGCAGGTGCGCGCTCTCACCGATGAAATCCGCGCGCTGCACGGCCGCGACCGCACGTTCATCTGCATCGATCAGGAAGGCGGCCGCGTCGCCCGGATGAAGCCGCCGGTGTGGCCTGCTTATCCCGCCGGCGAAGCGTTCGACCGGCTATACGACATCGCTCCCGCCAGCGCGATCGAGGCGGCGCGCGCCAATGCCGAGGCGCTGGGGATGGACCTGGCCGAAGCCGGCATTACGGTCGATTGCCTACCCCTGCTCGATGTGCGCCAGCCCGGCGCGCACGACGTGATCGGTGATCGCGCCTATGGCAGCGAGCCGATGCGCGTGGCGGCGCTCGGCCGCGCCGCGCTCGATGGGCTGGCCCGCGTCGGCGTCGTTGGCGTGGTCAAGCACATACCGGGACATGGGCGGGCGCTGGCCGACAGCCACAAGGAAATGCCCACGGTGGATGCCCCGGCTGCGGAACTCGAACGCGATCTCGCGCCGTTCCGCACACTGGCAGGCGCGCTGATCGCAATGACTGCGCATGTGCGTTACACCGCGTGGGACGCGGACAATCCCGCCACACAATCGCCTTTCGTGATCGACGAGATCATCCGCAAGGCCATCGGCTTCGATGGACTGTTGCTGACGGACGACCTGGATATGGAGGCGCTGTCGAGCACGGTGCCGGAACGCGCCTCGCGCGCGCAGGCTGCTGGGTGCGACATCGCGCTGAATTGCTGGGCAAAAATGGACGATATGGTCGGTATCGCCAAGGCACTTTCGCCCATGAGCGCGCGCACGGCGGAGCGGTTGTACCGCGCATTGGCGGGTACGGCCGACTTTGTCGCTGATACGGACATGTCCCGGCAGGCAGCCCTGTTTGACTGGCGTGACCGGCTGCTGGCGCTGGCGTGAACGACCTTTCCCCCGCTCCGGGCCTGTTTGCCGACGAGGACTGGAGCGGCCCTGCCGGCGCGGCCACTGACGACGCTGCGCTCTATCTGGAACTCGACGGGTGGGAGGGGCCGCTCGATCTGCTGCTCGATCTGGCGCGGCGGCAGAAGGTCGATCTGCGCACGATCTCGATTTTAGAGCTTGTTGATCAATACCTTGGCTACATAGACCGCGCCGGTGCGATGCGGCTGGAACTCGCGGCGGACTATCTCGTGATGGCGGCGTGGCTCGCCTACCTGAAGTCGCTGCTGCTGCTTCCGCGCGATCCCGAGATGCAGCCGAGCCCGGAAGAACTGGCGCTTAAGCTGCAATTGCGGTTGCAACGGCTGGGTGCGATGCGTGAGGCGGCCGGGCGGCTGATGGGGCGCGACCGGGTGGGCCGCGACGTGTTCGTGCGCGGTGCGCCTGAAGGCTTGCGGGTGGATCGCCGGAACCGCTGGCAATGCGATTTTTTCGCGCTGATTCAAGCCTATGGCCACATCAAGACGCGCACCGCGCCGGTGTTTCACATGGTCCGCGAACGTCCGGTGATGACGCTTGAGACTGCGCTGGCGCGGGTGTCCGCCATGCTCGGCACGATCATCGAATGGCGCGATTTGCGCAGCTTCCTGCCCGAACAGGCCGATCCGGGCTTGCGCCGTTCGGCGCTCGCCTCCAGCTTCGTTGCGGCGCTGGAACTGGCCAAGCAGGGCAAGGCCGAACTGGCGCAGGATTTCACTTTCGGACCGTTGATGCTGCGGGCAGCGCGAAATTGATGGATGATCTGACACGGGCGGTGGAAGCGACCTTGTTTGCCGCCGAAACTCCGATGACGGCGGAGGAAATCTCCCGCCATCTGAACGGTGCGCCCGTTTCAGACGCGCTGGAGGCGCTGGCCGAGTATTACGCTGGGCGCGGGATCGAGCTGGTAACCCGTGGAGATCGCTGGCATTTCCAGACCGCGCCCGATCTTGCCCACCTGCTCCGCCGCGAAAAGGAGGACGTGCGCCGGCTGTCGCGCGCGGCGACCGAGGCGCTGGCGATCATCGCCTATCACGAACCCGTGAGCCGCGCGGAGATCGAGGCGATCCGGGGTGTGCAGACCGCGAAGGGCACGCTCGACGTGCTGATGGAGGCAGGCTGGGTGCGCGTGGCGGGGCGGCGCGAGGCTCCTGGGCGGCCGACGATCTACGCGACAACTGCTGAATTCCTTGCACATTTTGGCCTGCAATCGCGCCGCGACCTGCCCGGCATCGACGAGTTGCGCGCCGCCGGCTTGCTCGATCCGGTGGACGATGCCTTTGCCGTTTTGACCGGGGGCGAGGATTCCGACTGAGGATTGCTGGCAGTTTTCAGCAAGATGTCCTATCTGTGGTGTAAAGGAGAATACCAATGGGTGGATTATCCCTACCGCACCTGATCATCCTTGCGCTGGTGGTCCTGATCCTGTTCGGCCGTGGCCGGATTTCGGAAATGATGGGCGATTTCGGCAAGGGAATCAAAAGCTTCAAGTCTGGCATGAGCGAAGAGACCGATCGCCCGGTCACGCCTCCTCCGGCGCAGATCCAGCAGGCCGCAACGCCGCCCGCGCAGCCCGTGGCGACCCCGACCGAGCATCAGAACCCGAACGGAAACGTCTGATCTCAAACGGTTTCGTGGATAGTCGATGTTCGATATAGCGCCTTCGGAGCTTCTGCTGGTGATCATCGTGGCGATCGTAGTGATCGGCCCGAAGGATCTGCCGCTTGCGTTGCGTACGGCTGGCCGGTGGATTGGCAAAATCCAGCGTGTTTCCAATCACTTCCGTGCCGGAATTTCCACCATGATCCGCGAGGCGGAGATGGAGGAGATGGAGCGCAAGTGGAAGGAGCAGAACGCCGCGATCATGGCCGAGCATCCTTCGCCCGATGTGGCCCAGGGGCAGACGCCTGAAGCGGCCGCGGACCAGAACATGGCGCTTTTACAGCAAGTTGACCCCGAAATCGCGGCGCATGCGCCCACGGAACCCAGCCGTACCCGAACGGCACCTAACGGCACCGTGGCGGTTACGGACGGCACCGGCGAGGCCCGCAAGCCATGATCCGCGATATCGACGAGTCTCAAGCCCCGCTGCTGGATCACCTGCTGGAACTGCGCACCCGTCTGTTGCGCTGCGTCTATGCGATGGCAGTGGCGTTTGCGGTGTGTTTCTATTTTGCCGACGACATCTTTGCCATTCTTGCCCGCCCGCTGATGGAGGCGTTTCCGCCGGGGCAGGGAAGGCTGATCTATACCAAATTGTACGAGGCATTTTTCGTCGAACTGAAGGTGTCGATGTTCGGCGCGTTCCTGGTCAGCTTTCCGATCATTGCCAACCAGTTGTGGGCCTTTGTCGCGCCGGGGCTTTATGCCAAGGAGAAGCGGGCGTTCCTGCCGTTCCTGATCGCGACGCCGGTGCTGTTCGGATTGGGTGCCAGCCTGGCCTATTTCGTGGTGATGCCCACCGCGTTCCGCTGGTTCCTGGGTTTTCAGGGCGACAAGGGCGGGCTGCATCTTGAGGCGCTGCCGGGGACCGGCGATTACCTGAACCTTGTGATGCAGTTCATCCTCGCCTTCGGGGTAAGTTTCCTGCTGCCGGTGTTGCTGATGCTGCTCAACCGGGCCGGCATCGTCAGCCGTGCGCAACTGGTGGCTTCGCGCCGCTATGTGATCGTGGGCATTACCGCGCTGGCGGCGGTCATCACCCCGCCCGACGTGGTGAGCCAGCTGATGCTGGCGATCCCGCTGCTGGTACTGTTCGAAGGCACGCTGATCCTGATGCGCTTTGTGGAGCACAAGGACGCGGTGGAAAAGGCGGCGGAAGAGGCAGGGACGGCGCTGGTTCCCTGACGGCGATTTTCG
>DAICYJ010000146.1 GCA_027311705.1 Novosphingobium sp.
GCGGACCCACAGCGCGCCGATGCCCTTGGGGCCGTAGAGCTTGTGGGCGGACAGCGCGATCATGTCGGCATTTGCTGGGGCTGTGATCTTGCCCGCGCCCTGCACCGCATCGCACAGGAACAGCGCGCCCGCCGCATGGGCGCGGTCGGCGAGATCGGCGACTGGCTGGATGGTGCCGATCTCGTTGTTGACCTGCATCACCGCGACGAGGTTCGTGCCATCGGGCCAGTCGGCCGCGGGATGGACGAGGCCTTGATCGCCCACCGGCAGCAGCGTGACGCCCGGATCGACGAAGCGCGCGGTATCGAGCACGGCGGCGTGTTCGATGGCGGAGACGGCCAGCCGCCGCCGTCCGCTGCCGATGATGGCGAGGTTCAGTGCCTCGGTCGCGCCCGATGTGAAGATCACGCGGCCGCAAGGGGGCAGCAGTGCGGCGACCTGATCGCGCGCGACCTCCACGATGGCAGCGGCGGCGCGCCCGGCGCGGTGCGGGCTGTGCGGGTTGGCAAATCCATCCGCCTCCGGCCCGGCGAGCCATGGTAGCATGGCTTCGCGTGCTTCGGGGGCGAGGGGGGTGGTTGCCTGGTAATCGAGGTAGATCATCCCGGCACCTTGCCCGCGATTTCGCGCCAGGCCGCAAGGATTCGTTCGATATCGGCTTCGGTCGTTTCGCGGCCGATGGAGACGCGGACGACTTCGCCCGGCGCATCCGCGCCCATCGCGGTGAGGACGTGGCTGGCCTTGAGCGAGCCGGACGAGCACGCGCTGCCCGCCGACACCGCGATGCCCATGCCATCGAAGCGGATCAACTGCGCGTTGGCGGACTTGCCGGGCATGCGATAGCCGCCGATGGTGGCGATGCGCGGGGCGCTGGGCGCAATGATCTGGCCACCCGATGCGACGATGCCGGTTTCGAGCAGGGCGCGCAGCTTCGCGGCATCGGCCATCCATGCGCTGCCCGCCTCCAGTGCGGCGACCATGCCCAGCACGCCGGGCAGGTTCTCGGTGCCGCCGCGATAGCCGCGCTCCTGTCCGCCGGGCGCATCGAGCAGGGCATAATCGCGCACCAGCAGCGCGCCGATGCCGATGGGGCCGCCGAACTTATGGGCGGACAGCGCGATCATATCCGCTTCGGGCAGGGGCAGTTTGCCCACGCCTTGGGCCGCATCGACCAGCAGGACGCCGCCGTTTTCGCGCACACGACGAGCAATGGCGGCGAGGGGCTGGATCACGCCGGTTTCGCTGTTGACCTGCTGCACGGCGACGAGGGCGGCTGGCAGGGTTTCAGGATCGACCAGACCGTCGGCGTTCACGGAAATGCGCGTCGCATCCGGCCCGGCGGCGCGCAGCACGGCGTCGTGTTCCACCGCCGAGATGGTCAGCGGCCCGGCCTTGGCGTGGGTAATCGCCAGCGCCAGCGCCTCGGTCGCGCCGGATGTAAAGATGACTTCGCCCGTCCAGCCCAGCGCGGTTTTCAGCCGTGCGCGTGCATCTTCCAGCGCTGCGCGGGCGGCGCGGCCGGCCTTGTGCGGGCTGGAGGGATTGGCCCACAGGCGGAAGCCTTCGAGCATGGCATCGCGCGCTTGCGGCAGCAGCGGCGTGGTGGCGGCGTGATCGAGGTAGAGCGGATCGGATGTCATCGGTTTGCGGGGTGCCTGTCGTGGGCCGGATGCTGGCCAGATGCCGGAATGCGCGGAATCGTTGCTTTTTCGAGGTTCGTTTCTATATACGGCACGCTTCAATTCCCAGCCCTGACCGTTTTCGCCCTGCGGGCGACCGTTTCGGGCACATCAGGAACACCGATGCCTGCAGTTATTTTTCCCGGTCCCGACGGTCGCCTCGAAGGCCGGTTCCAGCCTGCCAGCCGCCCCCGCGCGCCCGTTGCGATGATCCTTCACCCGCACCCGCAAGCGGGCGGCACGATGAACGACCGGATTACGCAGGCGATGTACAAGACCTTCGTGAACCGCGGGTTCGCGGTGCTGCGCTTCAATTTCCGCGGTGTCGGCCGTTCGCAGGGCAGCTTCGACAACGGTATCGGCGAACTTTCGGATGCCGCAGCCGCGCTCGATTGGGTGCAGTCGATCCATCCCGAGGCTTCTAGCACGTGGATCGCCGGATATTCGTTCGGCGCGCTGATCGGTATGCAATTGCTGATGCGTCGCCCGGAGATCCGGGGCTTCATCTCGGTCGCGCCGCCGGCCAACATGTATGACTTCAGCTTCCTCGCGCCGTGCCCGGCATCGGGCATCATCGTGCAGGGCAATGCCGATACCGTGGTGACGCCGAATGCGGTGCAGAAGCTGGTCGACAAGCTGCGCACGCAAAAGCACATCACCATCCATCACGACGAAGTGCCCCGCGCCAACCATTTCTTCGAGAACGAAATGGACGACATGATGCGCGCCGTGGACAATTATCTGGATATGCGGCTCGCGCCGGATTGTCCGATCAAGTGATGTCAGCCCCCGCTTCGGCGGGGGTTCTCATTTGCCCTGCGCCTCGGCAGCCAGCGTTTTCCCGCCCGGCGTGGGCAGGGTCCAGATCATCAGATTGACGAGCATCACCGCCGCCATCACCAGCATCAGCGCCGGCCGCTTGCGCTCGCCTCGGCGGAACAGAATGAACGCGCCGCCGATGAGGGCGATCAGGGCGAGCATCATCAGCGATAGCGCGGCATCCAGCATGGTTGTGCGTTAGGCCGACCGGGCGGGCCGATGCAAGGTGGAACCGGAACGCTGGCGGCGCGCTTCCTCATCGACCAACAGGCAGGAGCCGCCGCGATGAGCATTTTCTCGAAGATCATGGACGCCATTTCGTTTGCCGGCACGCGGCCGACGCAGACCGGACAGGCGCCGAAACCGGCCGCACCCGCCACCACGCCCGCCGGCACTTCGGCCCCCGCAGTAGCACCCACCGCGCCCAATGCCCCAGCACCTGCGGTTCCGCCGGCCATCACGAACCCCGTGATTTCCAATGTGGACGTGGAGACCCGGCTGACCGAAATGGCGCGGGGCAAGGATCTGAACTGGCAAACCTCGATCGTCGACCTGATGAAGCTGGTCGGCATCGATTCAAGCCTCGCCAACCGCAAGGAGCTGGCGCAGGAACTGGGTTATACGGGCGCGCTCGATGGATCGGCCGAGATGAATATCTGGCTGCACCGCGCCACGATGCGCAAACTGGCGGAGAACGGCGGGAAGGTGCCCGCCGCTCTCACGGACTGACGCAAATCAGCCGCCGAACAGGCCCTTGGCCATGCCGGCGATGTCGTTGATCGGGTTGCCGTCGCCATCCTTGTCGAGGAAGCCGGCAACTTTCGCCAGCGCATCCGGGCTTTGGCCGAGCATGGAGGCGAACTGGCCTAGCGAGCCTTCGCCGCCGATGTGGCCGACGATCTGCTGAAGGATGCCCGAATCGAGGCCCGAATTGGCGGCGGCAGTCTCGATCGTGTCACCCTTGGCCTGATGGCCGGCAGCAAGCGCGGCGATGGCGGTTTCCGCCTGCGATGGATCGATGCCGACCTTGGCAGCGAGGTTCTTGATATCGACGTTGCTGCTGACCTGGCCGAGAATCTGGTCGAAAATGCTCATTGCTGATGCTCCCGCTTGTGTTGGTGGGATCCTACGCCCGGAATGCGACAGTTCCCAGCGATTGTAAGTCCGCTTCGGGGTTTGACACGAAGCGCGTGTCCCGACAGTTTGCCGGAATGGTAACGAACGTAACGAACGAACTTACTCGCAGGCAGGCTATCACGGCGTTGGCGGCGGGTTCTGCTACTCTGGCCTTGCCCGGCTGCGCCACCGGGCTGACGCGATCGTCGCCTAACGCGGCGAAATTGCTCGACGACGTGGCGTGGAATTTGCTGGCGGTAAAACCCGAAGGCGCGACCAGTCTGGGCATCGACACCGGGGTTCATGCGGTGCTGCGCTCGCGGCTTGAGGATCGCTCCGGTGCCGGGCAAGCGCGTGTGGCGGGCGTGGTGCGCGCAGATCTGGCGCGGATCGAGGCGGCAGAAAAATCTGCCGGCGACCTCGATTTCGCCACCCGCACCAGCCTTGCCGTAGTGCGCAGTGCCTATCGCACCGCACTCGATGGCTTCGCGCTGCCTTATGGCGATGTTTCGGTGGGCGGGTGGCGGAACACACCCTACGTCGTGATCCAGAACGTTGGCGCTTATCTGGATGTGCCGCGTTTTCTTGATTCCGACCATCCGATCAATGTGGCCGCCGATGCCGAAGCCTATCTGGCGCGGCTGGGTGAGTATCCCGCCGTCCTGGATGGCGAAACCGGGCGGTTGCAGGCGGCTGCGGCCAAGGGGCTGATCGCGCCGGCATTCCTGATCGACAAGGCGATCAAGCAGATGACGGCGTCGCGCGATGCCGCGCGAGGCGGCGGCGGGCTGGTCGAATCGATCGAGCGGCGCACCAAGGCCAAGGGCATAACCGGCGACTGGGCCGGGCGGGCGCGCATACTGGCCAACGGGCCAGTGGTGGCGGCGCTGGATCGGCAACTGGCCGAACTGACTCGGCAGCGGGCGCGGGCGACGATGGATGCCGGCATGTCCACCCGGCCCGATGGCGATGCGTTCTACCAATGGGCGCTGCGGGCCAGCACGACGACACGGATGACGCCCGACGAAATCCACCAGCTGGGGCAGGAGGAACTGAACGCGCTGCACGCGCGGATGGACCCGATCCTGCAAAAGCTGGGCTATACCAAGGGCACGGTGGGTGAGCGGATGACCGGGCTGGGCAACGATCCGCGCTTTCAGTTTCCCGATAACGACACCGGGCGCACGCGGATCATGACGTTTATTCAGCACCGCCTAGATTATATCCGCGCGCAGATGCCGCGCGCGTTCGGCAAGTTGGTGCGCGGCAATCTGGAAGTGCGCCGTCTGCCGCTGGAAGAGGAACCGGGCGCTCCGGGTGCCTATGGCGGTCCGGGATCGATCGACGGGACCATCCCCGGCAAGATGTGGATCAACCTTGGCACAACGCGGCTGCACAGCACCTACAGCCTGCCCACGCTGGTGCATCACGAGGCCATTCCCGGCCATGTGTGGCAGGGCGAGTATGCACAGGCATTGCCGACGATCCGCGCGGTGCTGGCCTTCAACGCCTATTCCGAAGGCTGGGCGCTTTATGCAGAAACGCTGGGCGACGAACTCGGCGCGTATGACGGCGATCCGGTGGGGCAGCTGGGATATCTGCAATCCATCGCGTTCCGGGCATGCCGGCTGGTGGTCGATACCGGACTGCATGCCAAGCGGTGGACGCGCGAGCAGGCGATCCAGTGGTTTGCCAGCACCAATGGATCGGGCATCGACGAAGTGACCTCCGAGGTGGAACGCTATTGCAGCTGGCCGGGGCAGGCGTGTGGCTACAAAATCGGCCACAGCGAAATCCTGCGCCAGCGGGCCAAGGCACAGGCGGCGCTGGGCGCCAGGTACGACTTGCGCGATTTCGACGATGCGGTGGTGATGGGCGGCAATGTGCCGCTGGATGTGCTGGCGGCAAATATTGATGAGTATATCCGCATGAAGTTGGCCTGAGCGCGGATTGCTAGGGTAGGGGCGGCGGTGGTAAGCATCGACGCATGTTGAAAACCAGAGTCATCGCCGGGCTGACCTTCGCCGTTGCCGCGCTTGTCGTCACCGTGCCGGGTGAGGCTTCGTCCCGGCATCACCACGGGCGCAAACACCATGCGCACAAGGCAGTTTCGCAACCGGCTGTGACGCTTTCCGCCGCTGAGGCGCGGGGGCTGGCCTTTGCGAAACAGCGTTGTTCGGCCTGCCACGCGGTGGGGGTGAACGGCACATCGCCCAATCCTGAATCCCCGCCGTTTCAGGATATCGCCAACCGGCCGGGTGTGACCACCGCCTCGCTGCGGCAGTTCCTTTCGGATTCGCACAACTATCCCGATGCGATGAACTTTCGCGTCGAGGATTCCGACATCATGGATCTGGCCGAATATATCCTGACCATGAAGCAAGCCGGGTACCGCCCGCAGATCTGATTGCCGGGCGGGCTTTGCCGCAGGAATTTCGATATGGTTTACCATTTGCCGGCGGGGCGGAACGCCGAAGGCAATGGTAAACGCCTTGAAATGCGTGCCAAAACCGCTCGCAAAACTGCGCATCCATGCGGTTGGGGGATTATTTCGACGTTCAATCTTGCGCGGCATGCCGGTGGAGTAATTCCACCCTGTTGTGCATGGGAACGACGCAATGGCGCTCTATTCGAATGTATCCACCGTTGCCCGCTATAACCTCAGCGGCAACAGGTTCATCGACGGTTTGCTGCCGGGTACGGCGTACTTCCGCGTGGCCTGGGCGACCAAGGATGCCGGGACGACGCAGATCAGCTACAGCTTTCCGTGGGCGGATGGCGCGCCGGCGCAGTTCGCCAACAACTATGGCCGGGGCGAGAATGTTGCGGCGGTGACCGGTGGGGTCACGGCGGCACAGGCCGCGCAGATTGCCCTAGGCTTCGGCGCATGGGCCAAAGTGGCGAACGTTGCCTTCAACCAGATTGCCGAAACAGGCGATGGGCAGGTCGGCGATATCCGCGTGGCGTTCTCCTCGACCGTGCCGAGCGGATACTGGGGTTATGCTCTGGGCGTGTCCGACGGGATGAGCAATGCGCACGGCGACGTCTGGATCGACGATTCCATTGCGGGTCAATCGTTCGAGGCCGGCACCTATAACTTCATGGCGATCATGCACGAGATCGGCCATGCCATCGGGCTGAAGCATCCGTTCGAGGGAACGCGGATTCCATCGGGGTTCGACAACCGGCGCTATACGATCATGTCTTACACCGATCCCGCCAACGTGATGTGGACGAACCCCGCCACCGGCGCGCGCGAATATCTGATCAAGACGCCGATGGTCTATGACATCCTGGCGATCCAGAAGATCTATGGCGCCAACATGACCTACCACACGGGCGACGATACCTACACGTTCAC
The DNA here is from genome assembly GCA_027311705.1 of Novosphingobium sp. Lineage (GTDB taxonomy): Bacteria > Pseudomonadota > Alphaproteobacteria > Sphingomonadales > Sphingomonadaceae > Novosphingobium. Next base: position 6,976 of record DAICYJ010000146.1, read on the forward strand.
GCCCGGCGCGCCTTCGTTCGAAGCGATCTGGGATGCAGGCGGCAGCGACACGTTCAGCGTGGCGGGCTTTGCCAAGGGATGCACGATAGACCTGCGTGCCGGAGCCTATTCCTCGCTGAACTATGATTCCGTTTCGCTCACCAGCAACATCGGCATCGCGTTCAACTGCGCCATCGAGAACGCCATCGGCGGAGCCGGCGGCGATACGATCCTGGGCAGCGATGGCGTGAATGTGCTGGATGGCGGCGCGGGAGCGGACGTGCTGCGCGGCTATGGCGGCGATGATGCGCTGATGGGCAGCGCAGGCAACGACACACTCGACGGCGGCGCGGGCAACGACACGCTGTCCGGCGGAGGCGACAACGACACGCTGCTTGGAGGTGTGGGCAATGATGGGCTGAACGGCGAAGCGGGAACGGATACGCTGGATGGCGGTGCGGGGAATGACGCTTTGGCGGGCGGGGATGACAACGACATCCTGATCGGCAGCGCTGGCGACGATGCGCTATCGGGCGAAGCGGGCACGGATACCGCAAGCTATGCCACCAGCACCGCGACCGTCCGGGTCAGTCTGGCGATCGCCGGTGCGCAAGTGACCGGCGCGGCGGGCACCGACAGTCTGACCGGAATTGAAAACCTGACCGGCGGCAGCGGCGGCGACCAGTTGACCGGCAATGAAGACGCCAATCGGCTGGATGGCGGCTTGGGCGCGGACAGGCTGACGGGCGGCGGAGGTGCCGATGTGTTGATCGGCGGCGCGGGCCGTGATGTACTGATCGGCGGTGGCGGCGCGGATACCTTCATGTTTGCCATCATCAAGGATTTCAACGGCACGTCGGTTTCCAGCGTCGACGAAATCGTCGATTTCAGCCGCGACCAGCTGGACCGGATCGACCTTTCCGCCATCGACGCGATCAAGGCGACGACGGCGGTGAACGACGCCTTCACATGGATGGGCGCGAGCGCATTCGACAAGCACGCGGGCCAGTTGCGCTATGTGGTGACAGCGGGGGTCGGCCTGCTGACGGGTGATATCGACGGCAACGGCACAGCCGATTTCGCGATCCGCATCGATGGCGGCGTGGCACTTTCGGCATGGGACTTCGTGCTTTAACTATTGGCCAGCTCCGCCGCGAAGGCGGGGGCCTCGCTCGGTCATGCGTCACCCGGCCTGAGGCCCCCGCCTTCGCGGGCGTGCCAGCTTGGAACGCTAACGCGCCAGTGCGGCCAGCGTATCGGGTGTGAGCACCTGCGGCAGTTGCTGCGGTTCACCGCCGCCTGCCGGATACCACAAGTATAGTGGCACACCGCCTGCACCGCGCGCCGTGAGGAACTGCGTTATGGCCGGGTCGCGGCGGGTCCAGTCGCCGACGAGGACGGTGACGCCGGCCTTGCGGAAGGCGTCGCGCGTGGCGTCGGTTTCGATGGCGACGCCTTCGTTCACCTTGCACGACAGGCACCAGTCGGCGGTGAAATAGACGAAGGCGGGCTTGCCGGAGGCGCGGGCCTTGGCCAGCGCGGCTTCGCTAAACGGCTTTGCGCCGAGCAGTCCGGCCTCGTCGTGGCGTTCGGCGCTTGCAAGGCGCGGGGTGCCGATCACGGCGACCGCGGCAAGGACCACACCGAGCGGGACAATCCAGCGGGCGACGGGTGTGCCAGTGCGCTGTGCGCGGCCAGCGAGGGCCAGCAGGACCACCAGCGCGCCAGCCAGCGCCAGCGTGGCGGCGGCAAAGGTCGTGCCGCCCAGCCGCCATGCCAGCCAGGCGAGCGCGGCGACCGTCAGCGCCATTGGCACGGCCATGAAGTGGCGGAACTTTTCCATCCACGGGCCGGGTTTTGGCAACAGGCGGCGCAACGCGGGGATGAAGCCCAGCAGCAGGAACGGCAGCGCCAGGCCAAGGCCGAGCGCGGCGAACACCGCCAGCGCCGCCCATGTCGGCAGCACCAGCGCCGCGCCCACGGCCGCTGCCATGAACGGGCCGGTGCAGGGCGTGGCGACGAAGGCGGCGAGCAGGCCGGTGGCGAACGCGCCGCTCTTGCCCGCGCCGCGCTCTATCGAAAGGCCGGGCAGTTCATACAGGCCGGCAAAGTTGGCGGTGATCGCCACGGCCAGCAACAGCAGCAGCGCGACGATGCCGGGATCCTGCAACTGGAACGCCCAGCCGACTTGCGTCCCCGCCGCGCGCAGGGCGAGCAGCAGGCCGCCAAGGGCGAGGCAGGCGAGCATGACGCCCGCCGTATAGGCGAGGCCATCGGCGCGCGCGTGCTGCGAATTGCCGCGCGCGAGGGCCAACGCCTTGAGACTGAGGATCGGGAACACGCAAGGCATAACGTTGAGGATCAGCCCGCCCGCGAGCGCAGCGACGATGGCGAAGGCCAGAGTGGCCAGCGAGAACGCTGGGGCAGCAGGTGTAGCAATCGGGGTGCCGCCTTCGGGCACCGGGCCGGCCTTGGCCACCAGCGCGATCCCGCCTGCGCCGCCACCGAGCGAGAGGACGCCCGACAGCGTGGTCGGCTGTTCGGTGCCGGGGTATTTGGACTTGGGCAAATCGACCAGCAGGGTATCGCCATCGCGGCTGAACGCCTGTGGGGCGGCATAGTCGATCAACCCGTCACCGCCGATGAAGAAGTGCGGATTGTCGAGCTTTGCAGCGGCGGGGAACGGGATGGCGAGGCGCAGGCCGGCGGGCGTGGCGGCAAAGGCGGCGCTGCGATCGAGCGGGGCGGGCAGGGCAGCGCGCCATGCAGTGAAGCGCGCATCCGCCGTGCCGGTGCCAACGGTGACCGAGCCTTTAAGGTCCGCCTCTTCCGGCACGCAGATTTCGGCGGTGCAGGCGAGCCAGCGGGCCTTGGCCGCAATCGGCAGAGTGCTGCCGGGCCGGGCATCCGCCGGGATGGTGAAGGGGATAAGCACGGCGAAATCGTGTTCGTACACGTGGTTCATCAGGCCCTGCACCAGCAGCACTTGCGGCACCGGGAACTGCATCGCGCCGGTCGTCGCCCCTTTGGGCAGGGTCCATTCGAGTTCGGGCGGCAGGCCCGCGTCGCCGGGGTTCGACCAATAGCCATGCCAGCCTGGCGCCGTCTTCATCAGCAGCGCCAGTGTGATGGTTTCGCCGGGCTTGCCGGGCTGTTCGGCCACCAGCGAAGCGGTGATGTGCGGCGCGGCCTTTTGCGCCGACGCGGGAAAAGCGAGCGCCAGCAATACCATGGTCACAATTGTGGCTAGAGTCGCGGCTATGCTGCGCAGCGCCCGATTTCCCGTTTCGCGAATACTGTTGCGGCGCATTGGCGACCCTGTCGGACGAAGGTGCAAGCCCACTTGCACCGGGCAACCGGCAGGGCCATCAAGCGGCGAATACGGGGGCCGCCGATGCAAGTCCAGCGCGTCTTCCTTCATGCCGGAGTGTTCAAGGCCCATGTCGTTCCCTCGCAAGGTTTCGTTTTCCCGCAAGGCAACACTTGCTATTCTGGCCATAACGCTGCCGCTGGCCGGATATTCCCACGCCCGCCCGGCAAAGCGGGTGGCGGTGCGCGCGGTGCCTGCCGTGGTAGCGCCCAAGGGGCCGCCGCGCCTGATCGTGGCAATTGCCGTGGACCAGTTTTCTGCCGATCTGTTTGCGCAGTATCGCGTTCACTTCACCGGTGGGCTGGCGCGGCTGGCACAAGGAGCGGTGTTTCCCGCAGGCTTTCAGAGCCACGCTGCGAGTGAGACGTGCCCCGGCCATTCGACGATCCTCACCGGAATGCGACCCGCCCACACCGGCGTGATCGCCAACACATGGATCGACCAGTCTGTCGCGCGCGGCAAGAAGACGGTCTATTGTGCCGAGGACGTAACCAAGACGGCGGCCGATCCGAAGGACTATGTCGCCTCGGTCGATCACTTGCTGGTGCCCACACTGGGCGAGCGGATCAAGGCTGTGTGGCCTGCCAGCCGCAACGTGGCAGTATCGGGCAAGGATCGCGGCGCGCTGATGATGGGCGGGCATGCCATCGATCAGGTATGGTGGTGGAAGGGCAAGGGCTTTGCCTCGCTGGAAGGGCGGGCGTCGCTGCCGGTGGTCGAGGCGGAGAACAAGGCGATCGGCGTGGTGCTGGCACAAGGCGCGCCAGGCTTTGCGCTGCCCGCATGGTGCGGGGGCAAGGACCGCGCGATTGCGGTGAACGGCGGCGACGGTTCGGTCGGCATGGGTTCGCTGGCCGCGACGGTTGTGCAGAAGCGCGCTGCGGCATTCACCGTGGGGACGGGCCGTTTCGCGCTGGCGAAGGGCGATGCGGGCGCATTCCGGTCCTCGCCCCGGCTGGACCGGGCAACCATCGACCTTGCCACCGAACTGGTCGATGCGATGAAGCTGGGCAAGGGCACCGCACCTGATGTGCTCTCGGTCAGCCTCTCGGCCACCGATTACGTCGGCCACGCCACCGGCACCGAAGGCGCGGAAATGTGCATCCAGATGCAGCAGCTCGATCTGGCGCTGGGCGATTTGTTCCAGGCGCTGGACCAGCGCGGCATCGATTATGCCGTGGCGCTGACGGCTGATCACGGTGGGCTGGACCTGCCGGAACGGCTGCATGAACAAGGCCTGCCTCAGGCGCAACGCGCCGGTGCAGAGGTGCAGGCGGATGTGCTGGCGAATGTGATCGGGCCGAAGCTGGGTCTCGATCCCAAGGGCCTGTTGCTGGCCGATGGTTCATTCGGCGATTACTGGGTGAGGCGTGATGTGCCGGCCGAACAGAAAGCCAAAGTGGTTGATGCGGTGAAGGCTGAACTGGCGGGCAATCCGCAAGTGGCAGCGGTCTATTCCGCCGCTGAAATCGCCGCCGCGCCGATGCCTTCGGGTTCGCCGGAAACGTGGACGCTGCTGCAACGCGCGCGCGCTTCGTTCTATGCGCCGCGCTCGGGTGACCTCGTGGTGCTGCTGGCGCGCGGGGTCGTGCCGATCCATTCGCCCGCACCGGGCATCGTGGCAACGCACGGTTCGGCTTGGGATTATGACCGGCGTGTGCCGATCCTGTTCTGGCGCGCGGGGATGACCGGTTTCGAACAGCCCAATGGGGTGGAAACAGTGGACATTGCCCCCACGCTGGCTGCATTGATCGGGCTGAAGGTGCCGGCGGACACTTTCGATGGACGATGCCTCGATCTCGATGCCGGTGCCGGCGATACCTGTGGAGTGACGCCTTGAATCGTTTGGCGAGTGACCTGAATGCGGACGTAGTCATCCTCGGCGGCGGCCTTGTCGGCATGACGCTGGCCATCGGGCTGGCCAAGGCCGGGATCACCAGCGTGGTTGTCGACAGTTCGGACCCGGCCGCGCAGACGGCCGACGGCTTCGACGGGCGAGCCTCGGCGATTTCGACCGCCAGCTGGAACCTCTACACCAACCTCGGCATGGCGGGCGATCTCGAGCCGCAGGGCTGCCCCATCGCGTCCATCGCGGTGACGGACGGGATGAAGCCGGGGCGGATCGATTTTCAGCCCGGCGCGGAAGACGGATCGCTGGGCCGCATGTTCGCCAACCGCGATCTGCGCGTGGCGATGTACGCGGCGGCGGCGCGCGAACCCGCAATCACCTTCGTCACCAAGGCTCAAGTCGTGGCCCGGGAACGCGGAGAGCACGGCGTTTCGGCCACACTGGCGGACGGGCGCACCATCGGGGGCAAGCTGCTGGTCGGCGCAGAAGGGCGCAAGTCACCGACGCGCGACGAGGCGGGCTTCACCCCGGCGCGCTGGGATTACGGGCACCGCGCCATCATCGCCGGGCTGTTCCACGAAAAGCCGCACGACAACGTGGCGTGGGAAATCTTCTACCCCGCAGGGCCGTTCGCGCTGCTGCCGCTGAAGGACGAGGCCGATGACCGGCACCGTTCGGCGCTGGTGTGGACCGTGGCGGAAAAGGATGCGGCGGGCGTGCTGGCGCTGCCGGAGCGCGCTTTCCTGAGCGAAGTCGAGCGGCGGATGAAAGGCATTTTCGGCACGATCGAACTCGCCAGCCCGCGCACGTCGTACCCGCTCAATTTCCACCACACCGCGCGGGTCGTCGATCAGCGGCTGGCGCTGGTGGGCGATGCGGCGCACGGGATGCACCCGATTGCGGGGCAGGGCCTGAACGTGGGCCTGCGCGATGTGGCGGCGCTGGTCGAAGTGCTTTCAGACGGTGCGCGACTGGGGCTGGAAGTCGGCGATGCGCAACTGCTCGCCCGCTATGAACGCTGGCGCGCGGCGGATACTTTCATGGTGGCGGGCGCGACCGATGTGCTGACCCGGCTGTTCGGCATTCCAGGGCGCTTGCCATCCGCCGTGCGGCGGCTGGGCATGGCGGGGGTGCAGCGTCTGCCCGGCCTCAAGCGGTTCTTCATGGACGAGGCGCGCGGGATGAGCGGAAAGCTGCCGACGCTGTTGCAGGCTTGATTTTACGACCTGTAAATCCTGCCGGCCAATGAAGGCGGATGGCTTGGGCGCAGCGGCCGCCTCCGCATAATTGTCATTGCCATATCCAACCATTTAGTTACGTTGACGTTGTGCGGGTTTCTTTCCGCACGGCCAATCCTGAGTGTACCGGATCGATGGTGCCTACCGCTTTGCGCAAGGGCACCCGGTCGGAGCGCGGTTCGCGTTAGCCTCGGCGATGTCTGGGCACGCAGGGCACGATGTTCGACGGCGCCAGGTGGTGTGGAGAGGGGCAAAATGACCAACCCGATGGGACCGATCGCCAAGGCGGCGCTGCTGGCGGCGGCTCTGCCCGTCTGTTTCGGCCTTTATTCAATCGGCATTATTTTGCCGCAGATAGAGCAAGCGTTTGCGAGTACGCCGCATGCGACATTGCTAAGCCAGCTGGTCGGTGGCGTTCCGGGGCTCGCGTTTGCGATCTTCTCTCCCTTGGCAGGCCGTCTGGTTGAACGGCTAGGCGTTCGCAGCGTCTATATGTGGTCCATGGCCCTCTTCGCGGTTGCCGGGACAAGCGCGATGCTGTTCGACAATCTCTATCTGATCTTGATGACCCGTATTGTGGTGGGAGCCGCAGTGGCAGGGACGCTGATCGCGGCAATGACGGGCATCGGCTTGCTTCCGCAAGAGCAGAGGGCACGTATGCTCGGCTTCTTCACGCTGGTCGGCGGTGTCCTTTCACTCCTTCTCTACTATGTCGTGGCGCGTCTGGCGCAAGGCGGCTGGCGCCCGGCCTTTTCGCTCCACCTGTTGGCGTTGCCGACCCTTTTGCTCCTCCTCGCTTTGCCGCGCGGGCCCGCAACCTCTGCGCCGGTATCAGAACCGACGGCCGCCGCCGGACCTGCGACGGGCCTCCCCCCATTTTCTCTGATGGCGATCGCGCTGTTCCTTGGCATGGCTGGGGTCCTGCCCGGCCTGTTTGCACCTTTCTACCTGGCCAGTATCGGCGTCCATGATCCGTCCCAAATCATGATCCCGCTGATTTTCGCCGCGATCGCGGTCATGCCGGCGGCCGCAAGCTACGGATGGTTCCAGCGGCGGTTAGGTATTGGCGGCATGTTTGCCGCCTGTTTCCTGTTCACCGGCCTAGGGTCGGCGCTCGCCGGGATGGCCGGCACGGTTATGGCGTTGAGCGGTGCGATGGCGGTTATGACGTTGGGGCTCGGCGTTTCGGCGGCCAATCTCAATGCCGCTGCGGTCGTTGTCGCGCCCACCCATCCGGGTCGCACGATCGGGATCGTCAACGGCATTTTCTATGGTGCGCAGGCGCTTTTGCCCTTTGTCGCGCAGGGGCTCCAGTCTGCATTCGGGATCGCGGGCGTGTTCGAGGTTTTCGCCGCCATTTCGCTGGTGCTGGCAGCGATCTACGCTTCGGCCGCGCTGCGGGGCCGGCGCGAAGCAGCGGCTGTCGGCGTCTGATCCTTTCGCTTGCTCGACGTCAAGGGCCGGAGATTGCGACCGCGCGGCTGCCTGAATGTTTTTTAAATCTTTTCGGGTGTTGCGCTGAATTTTGATCCACCTCCTTGTGTTGCTCATCTGCAACACTACCTTCGCTTGCAAGGAGGATCTGTAACCCATGAATCTCGAAAAGTTCACTGATCGCGCCAAGGGTTTCCTGCAGGCCGCGCAGACCGTGGCGATCCGCAACAACCATCAGCGGATTACGCCCGACCACATCCTGAAAGCCTTGCTGGAAGACGGCGAAGGCATGGCCAGCGGGCTGATCCAGCGGGCCGGTGGCAATCCTGCATTTGCGCAAAGCGAAGTCGACAAGGCACTGGCCAATGTGCCTGCCGTTTCCGGTTCGGGCGCACAGCAAACGCCGGGGCTGGACAACGATGCCGTGCGCCTGCTTGATCAGGCCGAGCAGATCGCCACCAAATCGGGCGACAGCTTTGTCACCGTGGAGCGCATGCTCGTCGCGCTGGCGCTCGCCACCACCACCTCTGCCGGGCAGGCGCTGAAAGCCGCGAACGTGACGCCGCAGGCGCTCGAAGCCGCGATCAGCGAATTGCGCGGTGGTCGCAATGCCGACAGCGCCAGCGCCGAAAACGCCTATGACGCGATGAAGAAATACGCGCGCGACCTAACGCAGGCAGCGCGTGACGGCAAGCTCGATCCCGTGATCGGTCGTGACGAGGAAATCCGTCGCACGATCCAGATCCTGGCCCGGCGCGCCAAGAACAACCCGGCGCTGATCGGCGAACCCGGTGTGGGCAAGACCGCCATCGCCGAAGGCCTCGCGCTGCGCATCGCCAATGGCGACGTGCCTGATAGCCTGAAGGGCCGCCGACTGATGGCGCTCGACATGGGTAGCCTGATCGCCGGCGCGAAGTATCGCGGCGAGTTCGAGGAACGGCTGAAGGCTGTGCTCGACGAAGTGAAGGGCGCCGAGGGCGAGATCATCCTGTTCATCGACGAGATGCACACCCTGATCGGCGCGGGCGCGTCCGAAGGATCGATGGATGCCTCTAACCTGCTCAAGCCCGCCCTGGCGCGCGGCGAACTGCACTGCATCGGCGCGACGACGCTCGATGAGTACCAGAAGTACGTGGAGAAGGACCCCGCGTTGCAGCGGCGGTTCCAGCCGGTGTTCGTGGGCGAGCCGACCGTGGAAGACACGATTTCGATCCTGCGCGGCATCAAGGACAAGTACGAACTGCACCACGGCGTGCGCATCGCCGATAACGCCATCGTGGCGGCGGCGACGCTTTCCAACCGCTACATTGCGGACCGCTTTTTGCCGGACAAGGCCATCGACCTGATGGACGAAGCCGCCAGCCGCATCCGCATGGAAGTGGAATCAAAGCCCGAGGAAATCGAGAACCTCGACCGCCGGATCATCCAGCTGAAGATCGAGGAATCGGCGCTATCGAAGGAAACCGATGCCGCCAGCGCCGACCGGCTTGCTGCGCTGCGCGAAGAGCTCGCCAATCTTGAGCAACAGTCCAGCGAACTGACCACACGATGGCAGAACGAACGGGACAAGATCGCGGCGGAAGGCAAGATCAAGGAGCAGCTGGAT
>DAICYJ010000156.1 GCA_027311705.1 Novosphingobium sp.
CAGATCGAGGCGCTGGCGCAGGCTGCCGGCGTGCTCGCGGTGGAATCGCTGGGTTTGGCGGGATCGGGCAAGCTCGTTTACTTTATGGCGATCGAGGAAGCGAAGTTCCGCACGCCGGTGGAGCCGGGCTGCCTGCTCGACCTGCACGTGGAATTCACCCAGAAGCGCAGCCGCGTGTGCAAGTTTGCGGGCAAGGCGATGCTGGGCGACAAGATCGCCACCGAATGTAGCTTTACCGCGATGATCGCGGATAGCTGATTGTTTGTTGGGTGCGGAAAACCCCTCCGGGTTTTCCTTTGCGGCACCAGCCCGCTCCCCCGCCCGGCCACCCATTCAGGGTACTCTCGTGGGTGGCCGGGTGGGGGAGCGGGATGGTGCCGTAAGCCTTCCACGGATGTGGAAGGTGCTCAAAGCGAAGACTCATCTCGACAAACCGTGCGCAGTCCCTTAAGCGCCCGCCTTTCCAGATTCTCTGTGGCCGGTCGGAACCGGTCGCGTACCGGAGCAAGACCCATGAAAGCCAACATCCACCCCGAATACCACATGATCAAGGTGCAGATGACCGACGGCACCGTGTTCGAAACCCGCTCCACCTGGGGCAAGGAAGGCGACACGATGGCGCTCGACATCGACCCTCTGTCGCATCCGGCGTGGACCGGTGGCACGCGCCAACTGGACCAGGGCGGCCGCGTCGCCCAGTTCAACAAGCGCTTCGGTGGGCTTACCCTCAAGAAGTAATTCGAGTTTCGCGACGGCGAAAGGGAAAGGGCGGCTTCGGTCGCCCTTTTTCGTTTCTGGGATTGTGGGTGCGGCTGAGGTTGCCCACCCCGCTGCGACTAAATTCGCCTTTGGCTCATTAAGTCTCGCTCCCCTCCCGCAAGCGGGAGTGGGTATCAGCGCTACATTCCCCCCTCCCGCTTGCGGGAGGGGTTGGGGGTAGGCACGCCAGCCATCACCCCCACGGCTTTTCGCGATACCACTTGGTGATCACATACTTCAGCCCCTTGCGCACCTTCATCGCGTGGTGGAGCGTAGCGGGGTTGATGGTGCCGTCAGGGCGACGGTTGTTCCAGCAGACGAGCTTGCCCTGTTCGGGCTGGATCAGCTTGTCGATCACTTTGAAGCGGGTGGCACCGCCTGCGTCCGGCGCGTTGAGGTAGACCATGAAGGTCCACGTGCGCTGGCCGGATACGGTGCAATAGCGGGCGAAATCGCCGCCGTGGGGATCGAAGTAGTCGGTGTGTGCCTTGAATTCCTGCCCAACTTCATAGCGCTGGCCCTGGATCGGTTCGCCGAACGTACGGGCTATGCCGGAGAGGGCCGAGAGCTTTTCGTCGAGGACGGAGACTTCGGGGTCGTCCATCGGCAGGTCGCAGGTTTCGCTGGTGCGGAACGCGTAATCGCCGTTGGCGTCAGCGATGGTGGAGGGGCGGCGTTCGCGTTCGATCCGCGCGACCAGCGACGCGCATTCCGCCGGCGACAGGAAATCGCGGAGGATGAACAGGTCCGCGCGCGGGGTCGGCACTTTCATCATGCCGGGAATGGCCAGCAGGTGGGCGGGCGAGGATTCGTTAGGCAGGTCCATCGGGGGTGAGGATTAACGCGGGCGGGGGGCGTTGCCAACTTGCGCTGCAGGCGGCGGCGGTCGTATTGACGGCACGTGAGCCGCCACGACCATTCGCGCCGCAACGGCTTCTCGCTGGTCGAGATCATGGTGGTGCTGCTGGTGATGGGCCTGCTGGCCACCGTGGCGGTGCTTTCCATGCCCGGCGACGAGGCGCGGTTGCGCAATGAGGCGGAGCGTCTGGCCGCACGCACGATGGCGGCGCGGGACGAGGCGATCACCGGCGCGGCACCGGTAGCGTTGGTGCTGGGCAATGCCGGATACTATTTCGAACGTCGGGTGGATGGCGCCTGGCAGCCGGTGCCGGGCCGGGGCTTCGACCTGACGGCGTGGAACGACGGCACCAGCGCGGCGGTGGCGGGCCGGAGCGCGCGCAGCCGGATCGTGTTCGATTCGCTGGGGCTGGCGAGCAGTGATGCGGCGGTACGGCTGGCGCGCGGCAAAGGCGGGCTGACCGTGCGGATAGCGCGCGACGGACGGGTGCGCATCGATGGTACCTGAACGTGACCGGGGTTTCACCCTGATCGAGATGCTGGTGGCGCTGACGGTTTTCGCCATCGCCGCGCTGGCGCTGCTGCAGATGGAAGGTGCGAGCATTGCGCGCACCGCCGATCTCGATGGGCGATTGCTGCGCGAGGTGGTGGCGCAGAACATGGCGGCGGAGATCCTGACGGATCCGTCGCCGCCACCGGTGGGCGATGCCAACGGCACGATCCGCAATGCCGGGCGGCAATTCGCCTGGTCGCGGCGCGTGGCCTTGCAGGCGGATTATGGCGTGTTGGCGATCTCGCTGTCGGTGCGCGAAGTGACGCCGGGGCGCGAGAGCCAGGCGGTGACGTTCGATTTCACGCGGCTGCGCGGAGCATGATGGTGCCGCGCCGCAACGGTTTTACGCTGATCGAGATGCTGGTCGCGCTGGCGATCTTTGCGATCATTTCGGGCGGGGCGCTGCTGTTGCTGCGCTTCAGCGTAGATGCAGAACTGGCGAGCAGGGGCAAGACCGAGCAGATTGCGGCCGCACGCCGGTTCCTGTCGGTATGGACCGCCGATCTGGCGCAAGCCGCGCCGCGACCTGCGCGTGACGAGGGCGGCGTGGAACACCCGGCGCTGGAGGCGGGTGGGCCGGTAGTGCTGCGAATGGTGCGCAGCGGCTGGGAAAACCTCGACGGCGCGGCGCGGCCCAGCCTGCAGAAGGTGGAGTATCGCTGGGATGGCAAGGCGCTGGTGCGCAGCGGATACCCTTTCCCCGATGGCGCGGCTGCCGATCCGGGCGCGGCGGTGCTACCGTTGGCGCAGGCCCCGGCCTTGCGCTTTCGCGGGAACGACGGGGTGTGGCGCGACCGGTGGGAGCCGCAGCGGCAGGCGGAACTGCCGGTGGCCATCGAGATCCTGCTGCCCCAGCCGGGCGGCGAACCTCTGCGCATCGTCTCGCTGGTCGGGGTGAATTACCAGTGAGCCGCACTGACGAACATCGCGAACGGGGGGCGGCGCTGCTTTCGGTGCTGCTGCTCGTTGCCGTGATGGCAGTGATTGCGGCGGTGATGCTGGAGCGGCTGAACCTGGCCACCCGGCTGGCCGCCAACGGGCAGGCGATGACGCAGGCGCGGCTGGCGGCGACGAGCGCCGAGACGCTGGCGATGGCGCGGATCAAGGCGCTGGTAGACGCCGATCCCGACAAGACCGTCGACCGTGTCGGCATTCTGGGCCGCACGATACCGCTGCCGCTGGGGCGCGCGGGGATCGACGCGCGGATCGAGGATGCGGGCAACTGCTTCAACGTCAATTCGCTGGTCGAGACCAATGCGTTGAATGAGTTCAGCCTGCGGCCGGTGGCGCTGGGCCAGTTGCGCGCGCTGATGGCCGGGCTGGCGATCCCCGAAGGCGACGCCTTTCCGCTGAGCGATGCCATGGCCGACTGGATCGACAGCGACGATGCCGCAGCGCCCAATGGAGCCGAGGATGCGTGGTATCGCGCGCAGCCGGTGCCCTATCGCAGTGCAGGACGGCTGATTGCCGACGTGAGCGAACTGCGCGCGGTGAAGGGGATGACGCCGGTGCTGTACGAACGGCTGCGGCCGTGGCTGTGCGCGCTGCCGGCGGCGGAGCTTTCGCCGGTGAACATCAACACGCTGCGGGTGGAGCAGGCGCGGCTGCTGTCGATGCTGGGGCCGCAGGCGATCCCGCTGGCCCGGGCGCGGGCGGTGATCGCGGGGCGGCCGGCGACGGGCTATGCGACAACCGAGCAGGCGATGCGCGTGCTGGGCGCGGGGAGCGGCGAAGATGGGTTGAACGGCGGGCTGCCGCTCAACCAGTTGCAGGTTCGCAGCCGGTGGTTCCTGCTGACGCAGACGGTGACGGTCGATTCGGTGCGGCTGGAAGAACAGGCTTTGTTCGACGTGGGGCTGAATCCGCCCAGAGTCGCGGCGCGCAGCTGGGGTGGGCTGGATAGTCGGTGAGATATTTTCTTGCGCGGGGAAGCCCTCGCGCAAGTTTTCGCTTCCAATCTGCTGCACATTCTGCAACGGGGTTCGCCCGCGCCGATCGTCTCTTGACGGCAGGCGGCGAGGCATGGTCTGCGCAGCCTTGGCTTGCGCAAAAAGGCCTGTGGCGATCATAGCTCAGTTGGTTAGAGCGCCGGTTTGTGGTACCGGAGGTCGTGGGTTCGAACCCCATTGGTCGCCCCATTTTTCTCTCGCGCAGGCTCTCGCTGATGGAGACTTGCGCCGATGACCGCTTTCTGGACCGATCCGGATTTCGACGAACACGAACTGGTGCAGCTGGTGCACGATCGCGCCAGTGGGTTGACTGCGGTGATCGCCATCCACTCTACGCATCTTGGCGGGGCAGGCGGCGGCGTGCGGTTCTGGCGCTATGCCGATCCGGCCGGCGGGCTGACCGACGCACTGCGGCTTTCGCGCGGGATGAGCTACAAGAACGCGATGGCGGGGCTGGCCATGGGCGGCGGCAAGGCCGTGATCCTGAGCGATGCGGCGGGCACCAAGACGCCCGGGATGCTGGCGGCGTTTGCCGATGCGGTGGAGGCGCTGGGCGGCCGCTATGTGACGGCGCAGGACGTCGGCATGTCGATGGACGACATCATGGCGATCAGCCGGCGCACGGCGTTTGTTTCGGGGCTTCCGCCCGCAGCCGGCGAAGCTGGCGGGACGCCGGGGCCGTTCACCGCGCAGGGCATCTTTCTGGGCATCAAGGCGGCGGTGCGGCACAAGCTGGGGCGCGACAGCATGGCCGGGCTGCACGTGGCGGTGCAGGGTGCCGGCGCGGTCGGTGGCGGCACGGCGCGGCTGCTCGCGGCGGACGGCGCGCGATTGACGATTGCGGACATGGATGCGGCCAAGGCGCAGGCGCTGGCGGCGGAACTGGGCGGTACGGCGGTGGCTGCGGACGCGATCATGGCGGTGCCGTGCGACGTGTTCAGCCCTTGCGCGCTGGGCGCCATTCTGGATGACGCTGGCATTGCGCGGCTCAATACCGGCATCGTTGCAGGCGGGGCGAACAACCAGCTGGCGCGGCCCGAACACGGCGCTGCCCTGGCGGCGCGGGATATTCTCTATGCGCCGGACTATGTGATCAACGCGGGCGGCATCGTCAGCGTGGCGGTGGAATATCTGGCGCGCACGAAAGGGCAGCCTGCTGACCTTGGCGAAGTGGAAGCGCGCATCGCCGCTATTCCCGGCCGGCTGGAGGCGATCTGGGCCGAAAGCGCGGCCAGCGGGCGTTCGCCGGACGTGGTGGCGGACGCGATGGCGCGCAAGCTGATCGGGCGCTGAAGGCGCAGGGCTGAGGGCTTTCGCGCTAAGTCCTTGTGCGCGGCAGACGGTAATGGCAGAGGGTCTGGCGCATCGGCGGCGGGGGTCGCCGGGGCACGGATTCGCGTTTTGCCCCCGCGTTGCCTGCTCGAAAGTCTGCCGCCGGCCCTATGCACGGTTTTGCCAATCCTGCCCGTTTCCTGCGCATGGCGCGCTGGCTGATGCCGTTGCTGCTGGTGCCCGGCCTTGTGCTGGCATTCGGGGCGCTGGCCTGGGGCGTGCTGGTGGTGCCGGCCGACCGATTGATGGGCGATACGGTGCGCATCCTGTTCATCCATGTGCCCTGCGTGTGGCTGGGCATGGCCGGGTGGAGCATGATCGCCATTTCCAGCGTGATCGAACTCGTTTGGCGGCATCCGCTGGCGAGCATTGCGGCGCGCGCGGCAGCGGTGCCGGGGGCGGTATTTACCGCGCTGGGGCTGGCTACCGGATCGATCTGGGGACGGCCGACGTGGGGCACCTGGTGGGTGTGGGACGGGCGGCTGACCAGCTTCCTGATCCTGCTGTTCCTGTATCTTGGCTATATCGCACTTGCCAGTGCGGCGCAGCGCGACATGGCGGCGGGTGGTGGAGCCAGCCGCGTGACGGCCATTTTCGGCCTGGTCGGCGCGGTCAACATTCCGATAATAAACCGTTCGGTGGTGTGGTGGAACAGCCTGCACCAGCCTCCGTCGATCACGATGGGCAAGTCTTCCATCGACGGTACTTTCCTGTGGCCGCTGCTGATTGCGGCCATCGGGTTCTCGCTGATCTTCGGCGGGGTTGTGCTGGCACGGATGCGGATGTTGCTGGCCGACATTCAGGCCGAAGCGCGCTTGCGGCGAAAGGCGATGGGCTGATCCGATGCATGAACAGCTGAATCAGTGGGATTTCGTGGCGGCGGCGCTGGGCATCGGCGTGGTTGGCACGCTGGTGCTGGTCGGCTGGACGCTGTGGGCCATGGTGCGGGCTGAAAAGCGCCGGGACAGTGTGCGGGGCAACAAATGAGTGCGATCAAGCCCAAGCATCAGCGGCTGGTGCTGCTGGTGGTCGCGCTGGCCGTGCTGATCGGCGCGGGATTGCTTGCCGCCTATGCGCTCAGCACGCAGGCAAGCTATTTTTATGTGCCGAGCGATCTGGTGGCCAAGCCGCCCGAACAGGGCCGCGCGGTGCGGCTGGGCGGAATGGTCGAGCGCGGATCGATCAAGACCATGCCCGACGGCGTGACGATCAATTTCATGGTGGGCGATGGCAAGGCGCGCGTGCCGGTGCGGTTCCGCGGCATTACCCCGGAACTGTTCGTTGAAGGATCGGGCGTGGTGGCCGAAGGTCGCATGGAGGGGCCGACGTTCGTGGCCGACAATCTGCTCGCCAAGCATGACGAGAAATACGTGCCGCGCGAGATGAAGGACATGTCGAAGGCGCAGGCCAAGGCCGTGATCGCGGAGACGAAATGATCGCTGAAATCGGCCTTGCCGTATTGTGGATGGCGGCCGCGCTGGCGGCATTGCAACTGATCGCCGGCATCATCGCGCTGCGGCCGAAGGGCGCGCAACTGGGCACGCTGGTGCGCCCGGTGGCGGTGATGCAGGGCGTGCTGGTGGCGCTGGCTTTTGCCGCGCTTGTTACGCTGTTCCTCACCACCGATCTTTCGGTGAAGCTGGTGGCGGACAACAGCCATTCGGCCAAGCCCTTCATCTTCAAGCTGGCGGGCACATGGGGCAACCACGAAGGCTCGATGCTGATGTGGGTGACGATCATGGCCGTGGCCGGGGGCATCGTCGCGCTGGTGGAAAAGCGGCTGCGCGAGGATACGCTGATCGCCACGCTGGCGGGGCAGGCGTTCGTTTCGCTGGGATTCTACGCATTCCTGCTGCTCGCCTCGAACCCGTTTGAACGGCTGCCGGAGCCCGCGCCCGAAGGCGCAGGTTTGAACCCGTTGCTGCAGGATGTGGGCCTCGCGTTCCATCCACCCACGCTTTATGTCGGCTATGTCGGGCTTTCGATCGCCTTCAGCTTTGCCGTCGGGGCATTGGTGACACGCGACGTTGGGCCGGCGTTCGCCCGCGCGATGCGGCCGTGGGTGCTGGGCGCGTGGATCTTCCTGACTCTGGGCATCACCGCCGGTTCCTATTGGGCCTATTACACGCTGGGCTGGGGCGGCTGGTGGTTCTGGGATCCGGTGGAGAATGCCAGCCTGATGCCGTGGCTGGCGGCGACTGCGCTGCTTCATTCGTGCTCGGTGCTGGCCAGCCGCAATGCCTTGCGCGCGTGGACGGTGATGCTGGGCGTGGTGGCGTTCTCGATGTCGATGGTCGGCACGTTCCTGGTGCGGTCGGGCATCCTCACGTCCGTCCACGCATTTGCTGTCGACCCGGAGCGCGGATCGTTCATCCTTGCGTTGCTGGCGATCTATATCGGCGGCGCGCTGACCCTGTTCGGCCTGCGCGCGTCGACCGTGACCGAAGGCGCGCGGTTCAGCTTCGTGAGCCGCGAGGCGGCGCTGGTGTTCAACAACGTGATGCTGTGCGGCATTCTGGGCATCGTGCTGCTCGGCACGCTGTACCCGCTGCTGACCGAGGCGATGGGCGTGAAGGTTTCGGTGGGGCCGCCCTATTTCAACCCGGTTTCCGCCATTTTCGCGATTCCGATGATGCTGGTGATGGCGGTGGGACCGCTGCTGCGCTGGCGGCAGGACAAGGCCGGGCGGATCACTTGGCCTGTCGCCATTCCGGCGCTGATTTCCGCCGCCGTGCTGCTGGGAATTGTGTTGCTGGCCCCGCGCGTTAGCCTGCTTTCTGCGTTGGGACTGGCGATTGCGCCGGGGCTGGCACTGGCCAGCATGATGCCGCTGCGCGGGCGCAAACTGCGCCGCACGCCGTTGGCCACATGGGGCATGGTGGTGGCGCATGTCGGCATTGCCGTGGCATTGTTCGGCATGGCGAGCGAGAGCGCGTTTTCGACCGAGAAGCTGGCGGCGATGAACCCCGGCGATAGCCAGCAGGTCGGGCCGTGGAGAGTGACGCTGCAGGGCATCGCGCCCGTGGCGGGGCAGAACTGGACCGCGCTGGATGCGACCGTTGCCGCAAGCTACGACGGCGGGGAGCCGACTATGCTCCACCCTCAGGCACGCACTTTCGCCAATCCGCCGGGCAACCGCACCGAAAGCGCGCTGAAAACGCGCTGGAACGGCCAGCTTTATACCGTGCTGGGCGAAGAGGGTGAGGACGGCCGCTGGCAGATGCGGTTCTGGTGGAAGCCGTTCGTGCCGATGATCTGGTACGGCGGAGCGCTGATCGCGCTGGGCGGGCTGCTCGCGCTGTTGGGCCGGGTTTCGAGCGAAGTGCGCCGGCTGGTGGCGACGGGCAAGATTGCCTACCGGCGCGAAAGGCAGGGCCGATGAGCGATCCGCGCGATCCCGCTCCGAAGAATCCGGGGACGAAAAAGCCCGGCCTTGCGATGTGGTTGCCGCTGGGGCTGTTCGCCGCCTTTTTCGTACTGGTGATCTGGGGCCTTGTGCGCCCCGCCAACCGCGAGGTGGAGAGCGCCTTCATTGGCAAGCCGCTGCCCGCGTTCGACCTACCGCCTGCCAGCGACGACCGCCCCGGCCTGAATACCACGGTGTTCTCGGGCAAGCCGCGCCTGCTGAATGTGTTCGCCAGCTGGTGCGTGCCCTGCGCGGTCGAAAGCCCGCAACTGGCGGCGCTGGCGCAGCAGGGGGTGGAGATCGACGGGGTCGCCATCCGCGACCGCAAGGACGATGTGGCGCGCTTTCTGGCGCAGAACGGCAATCCCTTCGCGCGGATCGGCAAGGACGACTTGAGCAAGGTGCAACTGGCGATCGGATCGTCGGGCGTGCCGGAAACCTTCGTGATCGATGGCAAGGGCGTGATCCGTTACCAGCATATCGGCGATATCCGGCCGGAGGACGTGCCGCTGATCCTGCGCAAGCTGGCGGAGGCGGGATCGTGATGCGGTATCTTATGCTGGCCTTGGCTCTGTTGCTGGCCACCCCTGTGGTGGCACAAGACATGCTGCCGCCCGCGCCTTATGCCTACAAGCAGCTGCCCGATCCGGCGCAGGAAGCCAAGGCGCAGGCGCTGATGGAAACGCTGCGCTGCCTGAAGTGTCAGAGCCAGGCCATCTCGGATTCCGACGCGCCGATGGCCGGCGACATGCGCCATCAGGTGCGCACGCGCATCGCGGCGGGCGAGGATCCCGAAGCAATCCGCCAGTGGCTGATCGAACGCTATGGCGATTATGTGAGCTATGCGCCGCAAGTGAAGCCGATCACCTGGCCGCTTTTTGCCGCGCCCTTGCTGTTTCTGGCGCTCGCGGCGTTGCTACTGCGCAAGCGCTTTCGCAGATCGACCAACAGCGGAGATCGCGCATGACGTGGGTGGTGGTTCTGCTGATCGGCGTCGCGGTGTTCGCGGTGCTGGCCTTTGTGCTGAAGATGCCGCGCGCCGGGTGGGAAGTGACCGGGGCGGCGCTGCTGTTCGGCATTTCGGGCTATGCGTTGCAAGGGCACCCAACGATGGCAGGCGCGCCCAAAGCGCCGGTCGAGAACGAAAAGCTGGCCGACGCGACGCTGATCAAGCAGCGGCAGGAAATGGGCGCGGGCTTTGGCAAGGGGCAGTCGTGGCTGATCCTTGCCGATGGACTGACCCGGCAGGGCCAATACAAGGCCGCGGCCGACATTCTGGGCAAGGCGGTGGCGGAAAACCCGAAGGATGCCGACCTGTGGGTGGCGCTCGGCAATGCGCTGGTCGGGCACAGCGACGGGCTGATTACGCCCGCTGCGCAATTCGCCTTTCAAAAGGCGGCGACGATGTCGCCCGAACATCCGGGGCCGCCGTTCTTCATGGGGCTGGCGCTGGCGCAATCGGGCCGTTTGGCCGAAGCGCGCGCAATCTGGGCAGAACTGCTGAAGCGTTCGGCAGTTGATGCGCCTTTCCGCGTGGACCTTGAAGCACGGCTGGCACGGATCGACTCGATGCTGGCAGCCAGCGGTCAGGCGATGCCATCCGAAACGGAGCCTTCCGTGCCGGCTGAAACTGCACCGGCGGCTTCCGCTTCGGCGGCGCAATAGTGCGGAAATCTGCCACTTGGAACCGTCTCATTCATCAGGCATTGGCCTGTTGCGCAAGCGCCATCGCCCCCATTGCGGGGCACGAGGGCCAATGCTAAAGCGCCGCGCCGCACCGGCTCCTATCGTGGAACCGGCGGGTTTGGGCGAAAGCCGGGGGCTCGCTTGCCATGAATGATGTCGTTGCAAGTGCCGGGCCCGAACCGGAGCCTTCTGCGCCCCATATCGATGCGGGATCGGCCCAATCCGGCGGGCACAACGCCGGCCTGGTGAAGATGGCGGTCGGTGCCATCGGCGTCGTGTTTGGCGATATCGGTACCAGCCCGCTTTACGCGCTGCGCGATACCTTTGCCGGGCACCATCCCCTGCCGCTCGACCAGTTGCACGTGTATGGCATCATCAGCCTGATGTTCTGGTCGATGATGATTATCGTGACGCTGAAGTACGTGACCGTGATCATGCGCGCGGACAACAAGGGGGAGGGCGGATCGCTGGCGCTGCTGGCGCTGATCAACCAGCACACATCGGGCAAGCGCTGGGGCAAGGGCATCATCCTGCTGGGCGTGTTCGCCACGGCGCTGTTCTATGGCGATTCCATGATTACGCCCGCCGTTTCGGTGATGGGCGCGATTGAGGGCGTGGCCGTCTATGCGCCGGAACTGCATTATACGATCGTGCCGATCGTTGTGGTCATCCTGATCGGCCTGTTCTTCATCCAGAGCCGTGGCACCGAAAAGGTCGCGACGTTCTTTGGCCCGATCATGCTGCTCTATTTCGCCGTCATCTCGGTGCTGGGGCTGATGAGCATCGCGGAGTTCCCGCACGTCATCACCGCGCTCAGCCCGCATCACGCGGTGCAGATGTTCGTGGCCGACCCCTTTCGGGGGTTCCTGGCGATGGGCGCGGCCGTGCTGGCGGTGACCGGGGCCGAGGCGCTTTATGCCGACATGGGCCATTTCGGCCGCAGCCCGATCCGGCTTTCGTGGCTGACATTCGTGCTGCCGGCGCTGGTGCTGAACTATTACGGCCAGGGCGCGCTGTTGCTGGCGCATCCCAAGGCGATCGCGAACCCGTTCTTCATGTCGATCCCGGACTGGGCGCAGATCCCGATGCTGATCCTCGCGACC
>DAICYJ010000161.1 GCA_027311705.1 Novosphingobium sp.
TCGAAGGGCTGAAAGTGAGCGCCGATGGCCGCACGGTAGAGCGCCGGCAAGGGCTGGGCCTGCCACTGGTGCGCCAGGTGATCGAGGCACACGGCGGCACGATCGAGCTTTTGTCGGAACCGGGGCAAGGCACCAGCGCCATCGTCGGCCTGCCATGATTGTTGAGTTGCCGGACGAGGCCGCGACGCAGGCGCTGGCCGCTCGCATCGCCGCCGTGCTGCGGCCGGGCGATGTAGTGGCGCTGGAAGGCACGCTGGGTGCGGGCAAGACCACGCTGGCGCGGGCCGTAGTCGCAGCGCTGGGGTATGCGGGCGAGGTGCCTTCGCCCAGTTTCGCGATCATCGAGGTCTATGATCCGCCGCACGTGCGCCTGCCGCTGGTCCACGCCGATTTCTATCGGCTGGACGATCCGGCGGAGGCGGCGGAACTGGGGCTGGACGATTATCGCGACGGCGCGGCGATGATTGCGGAGTGGCCGGAAAACGCCGGCGGCTTTGCGCAGGAGCCCGCGTGCCTCTCGATCCGCATCGAAATCTTGGAAAAGGGGCGCAGGGCCATTGTCGAGCCGGGGCGCGATTGGCTAGAGCGGATCGGATGGACCTGAGCATACCTGCTGGCGTGGAGCCTTTCCTCGCCGAATCCGGCTGGGCCGGCGCTGAAATCGAGCCGTTGCCGGGCGACGCCTCGTTCCGGCGATACTTCCGTGTGCGCCGCTCAAACGGCACCGCGATGCTGATGCATGCCCCGCCGCCGCACGAAGATCCCGAACCGTTCCTGCGCGCGGCCAAGTGGCTCGACGCCAATGGATTGCGCGCGCCGCGCATTCTGGGCGAATCCCCGGCGCAGGGCTTCGTTCTGTTGCAGGATTTCGGCGAAGTGCGGATGCGCGAATACCTCGATGCCTGGCCGCAGGACGAGGAAGAGATCTACCGCATCGCCATCGATGCGCTGGTGCAGCTCCACCGCCTGCCGCCTGGCCCGTTCACGCAATATTCGCTGTCGGAATACCAGCGCGAGGCAAAGCTGTTCGTCGACTGGTATTGCCCGGCGCAGGGCCTGTATGTCGATGGACGCGGCTGGGCCAATGCGTGGGAGCAGGTGATGGCTCCGGTGCTGGTGCGCCAGCGCCCCGGCGTGACCGTGATGCGCGATTATCACGCGGAAAACATCATGCTGGATGGCGGTTTGCGGAAGCAGGGCCTGCTCGATTTTCAGGATGCGCTGGTCGGCCACCCGGCCTACGATCTGGTCTCGTTGTTGCAGGATGCGCGGCGCGATGTTTCGCCCGCGCTCGAAGCCGCGATGTTCGATTATTATGTCGAACGGGCGGACGCGCATCCCGACTTTCTGGCCGATTATGCCCGGCTGGGTGCACAGCGGAATGCCAAGATCGTCGGCATTTTCGTGCGGCTGTGGAAGCGTGACGGCAAGCCGCGCTACCTCGATTACATCCCGCGTGTCTGGAACCTGCTCGAACGCGATCTTGCGCATCCGGCGCTGGCCCCGGTGGCGGCGTGGTTTGATCAGAACATTCCTGCGGAACTGCGCGACCCGGCAGGCACGCCCGGCGGAAAGTTTGACGTATGAACAGCGTGCCGCTCGTCAGCGATGTCGCGATGGTGCTGGCCGCCGGCATGGGCAAGCGCATGCGTCCGCTCACCGCCAGCCGGCCCAAGCCGCTGGTGCGGGTGGCGGGCAAGCCGCTGATCGACCACTGCCTCGACAAGCTGGACGAAGCCGGCGTCGCGCGCGCGGTGGTGAACGTGCACTATCTGGCCGACCAGATGGTGGCGCATCTGGGCCATCGCAGCACGCCCGCAATCACCGTTTCGGACGAAACCGACGCCTTGCTCGAAACGGGCGGCGGGCTGGTGCGCGCGATGCCGTTGATCGATGCCGACACATTCTTCTGCCTGAACAGCGACAACATCTGGCTCGATGGCCCGCGCAATGCCTTTGCCGCGCTGAGCGCCGCGTGGGACGACGACAAGATGGATGCGCTGATGTTGCTGGTCGGCCATGCGCAGGCGTTCAACTATGAAGGGCGGGGGGATTTCCACCTCGACCAGTTGGGCAAGATCAGCCGTCGCCGGCCTGGCCGGGTCGCGCCGTTCATCTTCAGCGGCATCCAGATCGTTTCAAAGCGCCTGATGCGCGATGCGCCCGAAGGCGCGTTTTCCACCGGCGTGCTGTGGAACCGGGCGATCGATGAAGGCCGGCTCTATGGCATTTCGCACACCGGGCTGTGGTTCGAAGTGGGCGCGCCCGGCATGATCGCGCCGACCGAAGCCGCCCTGCAAGTTGTCTGACGCCAAACCCTCTGAATTTCGGCCAAGCGTCTATTCGATCGCGGCGCATCGCGGCTTTGCCGATGCGCTCGTCGCGGGGCTGATCCCGCGATACCACGAGGACAACTTCGGCCTTGCCCGGCTGACCTTGTTGTTGCCCAGCCAGCGCGCGGTGCGCACGGTGACCGAGGCCTTCGTGCGGGCCAGCGATGCGGGCGGGCGGGGCGGACTGCTGCTGCCGCGCATGGCGGTCGTCGGCGATCTCGATCTTGACGAAACGCTGGGGCCATTGCTCGACCCGATTGGGGCGGGGGTGGATATTCCTCCCGCCGCCGACCCGGTGAAGCGCCTGCTGCGCGTGGCCGAAATGGTACGCGAGGAATTGGGCAGGAATGCTCCCGGCGAGGCTGGCCTGATGCGGCAGGCGCGCTCCATCGTGCAGAGCATGGACCGCATGGCGGTGGAAGGCGTGGTGCCAGTATCCTTGCTTTCCATAGACATGGCGGACGAACTTGCGGGCCATTGGCAGGATTCGCTGCGCCTGTTCGCGCGCGTGCAGACGCGGTGGCGCTTCGAACTCGATGCGCGCGGCGAGATCGACGCGCCGGAACGACGCAACCGCCTGCTCGAGCATGCGGCCGCCACGTGGCGCGCCACGCCGCCTCCATATCCGGTGGTGGCGGCAGGCGTAACATCGGCTTCGCCCGCCGTGGCGAAGCTGCTGCGCGTGGTGGCGGACTTGCCCAAGGGCGCGGTGATCCTGCCCGATCTCGATCTGGTGCTGCCGGCGGACGTGTGGGAACTGCTCGGCGTGGCGGGCGCTCCGGCCGAACCCGGCGGCATGGCGTTCGGACGCGGCGATCTGGCCACCCATCCGCAATATCACCTCAAGCTGTTGCTGAACCGCATGGGCGTGGCGCGCGGCGAGGTGCAGCCGTGGCACCGCGCCGGCCTGTCGCCCGCGCCGCCCGAACGCAGCCGGGCGATTTCCAACCTGTTCCTGCCGCCCGAACCCAGCGCGGTGTGGGCGACATTGCCCGCCGACCAGCGCCGCCTTGCGGGCGTGCGCATGATGGAAACCGCGCATCCGGAAGAGGAAGCGCAGGCCATCGCCGTGCTGGTGCGCGAGGCTTTGGCCCAGCCGGAACGCCGCGTCGCGGTGATCACGCCCGATCGCGCGCTGGCACAGCGCGTCGTCGCCAATCTGTCTCGCTGGAACATCGGCACCGACGACACGGCGGGGCGGCCTCTGCCGCAAACGCCGGCGGGGCGGTTGTTCCTGCACTTGGCCGAATGCTGGGCCGAACGCGCCGCGCCGGTGCCTTTGCTGGCGTTGCTGGGGCATCCGCTGGTTCAGGGCGGCGAGGGCCGTCCGAACTGGTTGGAGAACGTTCGCCGGCTCGATCTGGTGCTGCGCGGTCCGCGTCCGGGGCCAGGGCTGGAGGCAGTAAGCGATGCTATCACCCTGAAGCAGAAGGACTTTCCGCAGCTGGGCGACTGGTGGCAGGATGCGGAACTCCTGCTCGCGCCGCTCGTCGCCATCGACGATCCGTTGCCACTCGGCGCGGCGCTGGGCCTGCTGGTCGAAACCGCCGAAGCCTTGTGCGGGCAGGCGATCTGGGCCGGGCCCGATGGCCGTGCGCTGGCGGGGTTTGTCGAGCAGTGGAGCGAGGCCGCCGGTGAAGCCCTGATGGTCCTCGATCCCGCCGAACTGCCCGCCCTGCTGCGCGATGCGATGGACGAAGTCGCCGTCCGCCCGCCTTATGGCGGCCACCCGCGTCTGGCGATCTATGGATTGCTGGAGGCGCGGATGAGCCGCGCCGATCTGGTGATCTGTGGTGGCATGACCGAGGGTTCGTGGCCCGGCGCGCCTGCGCCTGATCCGTTGCTCGCGCCCCCGATCCTGCGCGCGCTGGGCATCCCCGGCGCGGAATTCCGCATCGGCCTTTCGGCGCACGATCTCGCGGCCGCATTGGGCGCGCCCGAAGTGGTGCTCAGCCACGCCAGCCGCGATGCCAGCGGCCCGGCCATCGCCTCACGCTTCCTGCTGCGGATCCGCGCCATGTTGGGGGATAACCTGAAGTTCGAGGAGCAAGCCGTTGTTTATGCACGCGCGCTTGATCGCGCACCATCGGCACCTGCCTATCCCCGCCCGCGTCCGATGCCCAGCGCCGAACAGCGCCGCGTGCCCATCGCGGTCACTTCGCTCGATCGGCTGCGCGGCGATCCCTACCAGTTCTATGCCTCGGCGATCCTCGGCCTGCGCTCGCTCGATCCGCTCGATGCCGACCCCACCCCTGCGTGGCGCGGCACGGCGGTTCACGCGATCCTTGAAGATTGGCACCGCGCCGGCGCGCCGCCGGGCCGGCTGGTTCCGCTGGCCGAGGAAAAGCTGGCGGAAATGAGCGCCCACCCGTTTATGCGCGCGCTGTGGATGCCGCGCCTTACGGCGGCGCTGGCGTGGATCGAGGGCGAACAGGAACGCTTGCTGGGCGAGGGGCGGCGCGTCGTCTCGTTCGAGCAGAAGGGCCAGATCATGGTCGACGGCGTGCGCATTCACGGCCGAGCCGACCGCATCGACCTGTGCCCGGACGGCACGCTGGCGGTGGTCGATTACAAGACCGGCAGTCCGCCATCGGGCAAGATGGTGCAGGAAGGATTTGCGCTGCAATTGGGCCTGATCGGACTGATCGCGCAAGGCGGCGGGTTTGACGGCGTTGCCGGCACGCCCAACCGGTTCGAATACTGGTCGCTTTCGCGCCGTCCGCGGGAGCAGGATTTCGGCTATATGGAAGAACCGGTGCCGGGGGGACGTAAGAAAACCGGCATCCCGCGCGAGGATTTCCTGTCCGAAACCGAACGCTTCCTGCGCGAAGCCATCGCCCGCTGGATCATGGGCAACGATCCCTTCACCGCGCGCGAGAACCCGAACTTGCCGAGCTATACCGATTACGACCAGCTGATGCGGCTGGACGAATGGTACGGCAAGGATACGCGTTCGGACGTGGGGGACGCGGACGCATGAGATTTAGGCCATCCCGTTCCGTCCTTTGTCACCCTCAACTTGTTTCAGGGTCCATCCCTCGGTTCGCGCGGACTTTGGCGGCTATAGGTCATTGGCAGCCACGTGGGCGCTCACCGGCGCGATCCGTGATGGCGGACAAATGGACGCTGAATCAAGTTCAGGGTGACGAGCCTTGTGGGGTTTTGCCCATCCCGGCCGGTCACGGCGGACCGAACGCATGAGCAAGGTCTATCCGCTCCAGGGCAACCAGATGCACGCCGTCGCGCCGCATCGCACGGTGTGGCTGTCCGCCTCCGCCGGCACCGGCAAGACGCAAGTGCTGTCCGCCCGTGTGCTGCGCCTGCTGCTTCAGCCCGGTGTCGAGCCGGAACAGCTGCTGTGCCTCACCTTTACCAAGGCCGGCGCGGCGGAAATGGCCACGCGTGTCAACGATGTGCTGGCAAGCTGGGTGCGGCTCGACGATGTGAAGCTGGCCATGCAGCTCAAGGCCATCGGTGCGCCGGTGGATCGGGATTCGCTGGCCCGCGCGCGCAGCCGCTTTGCCGCGGTGCTCGATTGCCCCGGTGGCGGACTGCGGATCGAGACGATCCACGCGTTCTCGCAATGGCTGCTCTCCGCCTTTCCGGTCGAGGCGGGCCTGATGCCCGGCACGCGGGCGATGGAGGACCGCGATCGCGACCTGCTGGTGCGGCAGGTGCTGGCTGATGTGCTGATAACAGCGCAGCAGCAGGGCGACGAGGTGCTGCTCGATGCGCTGCACGACCTCAGCTTGCGGATGAGCCAGGATCAGGTCGAGAACTTCCTGCTGCGCTGTGCCACCGCGCGCGATTTGTGGAGCGGCCCCGGCGCGTGGCAACCGCCGCTGCGGCCTCGCATCAACGGCGTGCTGGGGCTGCCGGCGGATGAGGATGGCACCGGCGTGGCCGACATGCTGGCCGACGATGCGTTCGATTGCGCCTCGGTGCGTCGCTGCATGGAAAGCAACGCGCGCTGGGCGACCAAGACCGGCATCGACCGTTCGAACATCCTCGGCGATTGGCTGGCGGCTACGCCGTTCGGCCGCCTCGCCGGGTTTGACGACTTTGCGCTGTGCTTCTTCACCAAAGCGGGGGAGCCGCTTTCGACCACGAACATCGAAAAGAAGCAGGCGGGTTACACGGAGTATCAGGCGCGGGTGATCGCCTGCCTTGAAACGGTGCGCGAACGCCGCGCGCTGATCCTGCTGGCCGACCTGCTCGAGCCCGCGCTCACGCTGGGGCGGCGGTTCGCGCTGGCCTGGGACGAGGCCAAGGCGCGCGAAGGATTCATCGATTTCGACGACCAGATCCGTGCCGCCGCCGCTCTGCTCACCGAGCGGACGACGGCGGAATGGATCCGCTACAAGCTCGACCGCCGGTTCGATCACGTGCTGGTGGATGAAGCGCAGGATACCAACGCGGCGCAGTGGCGCATCGTGCTGGATGGGCTGGTCGCCGATTTCTTCAGCGGTGAGGGGCAGCGCGGCGAAGCGCTGCGCACGCTGTTCGTGGTGGGCGATTACAAGCAGGCGATTTTTCGCTTTCAGGGCACCAGCCCGCAGAACTTTGCCGAAGCGCGTGACCGGGTGGACCGGCAACTGGCCGATCTGGCGCAAGTGCTGGACGATCCGGAGCGTTCGCTGCTGGGGTTGGGGCTGGGGCAATCCTATCGCACCGCCACGCCGATCCTCGATTTCGTTGACCGCGCGATCCGCCTGATCGGGCCGGAACGCTTCGGCCTGCCCGAAGCGCCCGATCTGCACCGGGGCGAGGACCGCCCCGGCAAGATCGTGCTGTGGCGGCCGGTTGGTCTGCCCGCCGGAGAGGATGAAGACCCACCTGAAACCGGCGACGAAGGCGAGGAGGGCTGGCTCTCTCGCCCCGACCGCGAACTGGCGGATCGGCTGGCGCGGCAGGTTCGCGCATGGCTGGAAAACGGCTTTCCGCTGATCAAGGGTGAGCACCGGCTGGCGGGGCCGGGTGACGTCATGGTGCTGGTGCGCAAACGCAAGGAACTGGCCGGCCTGATCGTCGCGCGTCTGCATGCGCAGGGCGTGCCGGTGGCCGGCGTGGACCGGCTGCGGCTGGGTGCTCCGCTGGCGGTGAAGGATCTGCTCGCCGCGCTGCGGTTCTGCGTGCAGCCTTGGGACGACCTGAACCTCGCCAACCTGCTCGTGTCGCCGCTGATCGGCTGGACCCAGCAGGCCTTGCTCGATCACGGCTATCGCGGGGCTTACGTGCGGCTGTGGGATCACATGCGCGCCAGTGAAGGGCCGGCGACGTTCGCCACGATGGAACGCTTGCGCGATCTGTTGCGGCGCGCAGACTATCAACCGCCCGCCGAACTGCTGCACTGGCTGCTGGTCGGGCCGTGGCAGGGGCGGCGGGTGTTGGTGGCGCGGCTGGGGCATGAGGCGAACGACCCCATCGACGAACTGCTCAACGCCGCGCTTGCCTATGCCAGCGGCAGCGTGCCCAGCCTTGTCGGCTTCCTCCAGTGGTTCGATGCGGGTGATGGCGACATCAAGCGCGAGGCGGGCAAGAACGAGGGGCTGGTGCGGGTAATGACCGTGCACGGGGCCAAGGGGTTGCAGGCACCCATCGTCATCCTTGCGGATGCCGCCGATGATCCCGACGCCTCGCCCCCGCGCGGGATTTCGGTGGTGGAGCAGATCCTCGACGCCAAACGATCGGTGCCGCTGCCGCCCTTGCGCAAGGAGGAAAAGGCCGGGCCGGTGCGCGAGGCAGAGGCACTGGTCGCCAAGGAAGAGCGCGAGGAGCACTGGCGGCTGCTTTACGTGGCGATGACGCGCGCGGAAGAAGCGCTGTTCATCACCGGATCGCTGACGCAGCGGCAGAAGGAATTGCCGGAAGACAGCTGGTACGCGCGACTGCAACCACTGTTTGGCGAGGATGGCTGGATCGAGGATGCGCTGTGGGAAGGGCGCAAGGAGCTGGGCTCGCTCGCCCCGATGCCAACCCGCAAGGCTGTGGGTGTACCCGAACCGCTGCTGGTCCTGCCTGAATTCCTGACCGATCCGATCGGCCCCGAACCGCGCCCGCCGCGCCCGCTCGCGCCATCGTCACTGGGCGAGGACGACGCGCCCGACCCGCCGACGCGGCCTGGCCCGCATGCCTTGCTGGCGGCAAGGCGCGGGACGCTGATCCACAAGTTGATCGAGCGGCTGCCTGAACGGCCAGATGACGAGCGGCGGGAAGCTGCTTTGCACTGGCTGGCGAAGTCGGCGTCGGAGTTCGAGCCGGGCGATCACGTGGCGATGGCCGACGCCGCGCTGCGCGTGCTGGCGCATCCCGAGTGGCAGGATGTGTTCGGGCCGGGCTCGCTCGCCGAAGTGCCGATTGCGGCTCTGGTGGGTGGCCGTATCGTCAGCGGGACGATCGATCGGGTGTGGTTAGGTGCCGATCGGGTACGCATCGTGGACTTCAAGACTGGCCGCCGACCTCCTGAGACTTTGGATGAGGTTCCGGCTGCCTATGTCCGGCAGATGGCGGCCTACGTTGCGGCGATGCGCCTGATCCACCCGGATCGCGTGGTCGAAGCCGCGCTGCTCTATACGCACGCCCCGCGCTTGTTCGTGCTGCCGGAAGCGCTGCTGGCGGCGCAAAAGCTGGACCTTGCCGGGGCGCAGGAAAGCTTTGGCGGCTGAAAGGTTGCAAGCCCGAACGGACTGCCTAGATTGGCGTCCAAGGAACAATGGAGTCTCAGTACATGTCGACCAAAGCCGTCACCGACGCCAGCTTCGCTGCCGATGTCCTCGAATCCGGCAAGCCCGTGCTCGTTGATTTCTGGGCGGAATGGTGCGGCCCGTGCAAGATGATCGCCCCCGCATTGGAGGAAATCGCCGGCGAACTGGCCGACCAGCTTTCCATCGTGAAAATGGATATCATGGAAAACACCACCATTCCCGGCCAGATCGGCGTTCAATCGATCCCGCTGCTGGTGCTGTTCAAGGATGGCAAGCCGGTGGCGCAAAAGCTGGGTGCTGCGCCGAAGGGTCAGCTCAAAAGCTGGATTGAAAGCGTCCTCTAACCATTTGCTGTAGCATCACTTTCCGGGCGATCCGCATGCCGCCCGGAGAGTGGCGCCACGCTCGCGCCTCGCAATGACGGACCGCTTCTGGCCCCGTGCGGATCGTTATTGCGAGCGTAGCGTCGCCAGCCTTTGCGCCATTTCATCGAATAAGGCGGGGCTGGCCGCAGCGATCAGGCCAGGCTCAAGATGGCGGTCGACGCGATAGGGCGATCCATCGGGCCGCGCTGCTTTTCCGCCCGCTTCGTTCACGAACAGCACGCCCGCCGCGTGATCCCATGCCAGCGTGCGTTCGAAGATCGAGACGTCGTTGGTGCCCAGCACAAGGCGGGGATATTGCTCCGCCGCACAGCGCGGAATATCGACAATGGTGTAGTGCGGTGCGATGTGCTGCTTCATCGCCTCGCGCTGGGTCCCGTCCATGAAAATCAGAGAGATGGCGGCGATAGGTGGCACTTGACCTGAAGTTTTCGCCACAATGCGCTCGCCATTGACGAAAGCCCCGTCGCCCTTGTGTGCGGCGCAGAACCGGCCGGTCAGGCAATCGTAGATCCAGCCTGAGATACATTGGCCATCTTGCGCCAAGGCAAGCAGGATTCCGAACGGAGGCTTTCCAGCGGCGAAATTGTTGGTGCCATCGAGCGGATCGATGATCCAGCACAAGCCCTTGCCCAGGCGGTCCATCACTGTGGGATCGGCATGGGCCGCTTCCTCACCGACGATCGCGGCTTCGGGCATAAGCCGCGACAGCGCTTCGGCCAGCATGGCCTCGGCTTCGGCATCGGCTATGGTGACAACGTCGTCGGCCGCTTTGTCGGTGATCTCGTGCGCCGCAAGCTTTTGATAACGCGGCAGGATGGCGCGCTCGGACACCTTCCGCATCAAGCGGGCCATCGCGCCATCGAGTGTGGTGTTGTTCATTCGCTGCCCTCGCTGCGACCGCGAGGATAGCGTGGCAGATCATCCCCCGGCATGGCCCATGCGATGCGGCTGGCGGTGAAGATATGGAAGCCCGGCGTGATCGCTTCGGGGCGATCGAGCGTGGCAATGCTGAAATCACAGGTTGTCGCGCCGTCCCTGTCGCGCATCAGCAAAGGGGTTCCGCAGGCGCGGCAGAACCAGCGCTCGCCAGTACTGCTCGACGAGATGCGACCGATCGAATCCGCGCCGTTTTCGATGATGAAATCGTCCGTCGGGACCGTGGCAAAGGCCATTGCCGGGCTGCCGGAATTCAGCTGGCACGTGCGGCAATGGCACCAGCCGGCATCGGTCGGGCTGCTGGCAAGCCGATAGCGGACCGTACCGCACAGGCAGCCGCCAACCAGCGGGGTCGATGCAACCGGGCCGTTCATGTGAGCGGGATCATCACGGTTTGGGCATAGGCGGGGCGGGCGCGCAACCGGGCGTACCATTCTTCTACGTGTGGCAGCGATGGTCGGGTGACAGGCAGCGAAAAAAAGGTGTGTGCGTATACGCCCATCGGAATGTCAGCGATGCCGAAGCCTTCTCCCGATAGCCAGGACCGTGTGGCCAACTCCCGGTCAAGGATCGGCATCATCCTTGCGGCAACTTCGGCCGACCGGGCTACGGCCGGGTCCGTACCGTCCTTGTCCTGACGCACGCAGCCGATGAAGGCCTCACGCTGGGCGTCGGCAAACTGGAATTGCCAGTCCATCCATTTGTCCCCTGCGGCGCGGACCTTCGTGTCATAGCTTCTGAAGTCTGGTGCATAAGTATCTGCAAGATAACGCAGGATGGCGTTCGATTCCCACAGAACCAGATCGCCGTCCTCGATGGTCGGGATCAGGCGATTGGGGTTCATGGCGAGATATTCGGACGTGAAGCCGAACTTGCCGCCGATATCGATGCGCTGATGGGGGATGCCCATCTCGATGGCGGCCCACGCCACCTTTTTGACGTTGTGCGAGTTCAGGCGGCCCCAGATGGTCAGCATCGCGTCAACTCCGGTAATCGGCGTTGATCGAGATGTAACCGTGGGTGAGGTCGCAGGTCCACACCGTAGCCCGGCCATCGCCCATGCCGAGATCGACTTCGATCGAAACTTCGCGACCCTTGAGGTGGGCGGCAACGGGGGCTTCGTCGTAGTCTGCCAGCGGCTGGCCTTCGCGGGCGGCCCACGTGCCGCCGAAGCCGATGGACAGACGGTCGCGGTCGGCGGGTTCGCCGGCCTTGCCGACGGCCATGACGACACGGCCCCAGTTGGCGTCTTCGCCCGCGATGGCGGTTTTCACCAGTGGGGAGTTGCCGATGGACAGCCCGACTTTACGGGCGCTCTCGTCACTGACCGCGCCGGAAACGGTGATGGCGATAAACTTCTGCGCGCCTTCGCCATCCTTCACGACGAGGTGGGCGAGATCGCGGCAGACTTGTTCGAGCGCGGCGGCGAAAGCATCCGCGCCGGGATCGTCGAATGAAGCAATGGGAGCGTTGCCGGCCT
The DNA here is from genome assembly GCA_027311705.1 of Novosphingobium sp. Taxonomy (GTDB): domain Bacteria; phylum Pseudomonadota; class Alphaproteobacteria; order Sphingomonadales; family Sphingomonadaceae; genus Novosphingobium. Next base: position 11,840 of record DAICYJ010000161.1, read on the forward strand.
TGCCGGTGGCGAATGCCAACACGGTGTCGCTGGTCGAGGTATCGCTGTCGACCGTGATGCAGGAAAACGTGCGCATGTTGGCGGCGGACAGGCATTGCTGGAGAAAAGCCGGGGACACGGCGGCATCGGTGAACACGTAGCCGAGCATGGTCGCCATATCGGGCGCGATCATGCCGCTGCCCTTGATGATGGCGGCGAGGGTGACAGTCTTGTCGCCGACGACAGCGGTGGCCATCGTGCCCTTGGCGAATGTGTCGGTTGTGCCGATGGTGTGCGCGGCTTCTTCCCACGAACAGGGAGGGGCGAGAAGCGCTGCTTCGATCCCGGCGTGGGCCTTGTCCTTGGGCAGGGGCACGCCGATCACGCCGGTGGAGGAGACGAACACCTGATCGCGTTCGCAGCCGAGATGGGTGGCGATCTGGTCCATGATCGCTTCCACGGCTTCGCGGCCGCGATAGCCGGTGAACGCGTTGGAATTGCCGGCGTTGACCACCAGCGCGCGGGCCTTGCCCTGCACGATGTTCTGCCGGCCGAGATCGACTTCGGACGAGCAGCAGACGTTGCGTGTGAAAACGCCGGCGACGGCGGTGCCTTCGGCCAGTTCGACGTAAGTGAGGTCGCAGCGGCCCCAGTCCTTGTACCCGGCGCGGGCAATGCGCGGGGTGACGCCGGCGATGGCCGGCAGTGGGGGGAAGGGCGTGGCGAGGGGGGAGACGGCTTCGGACATGGCCAGCCGCCTAGCGCGTCAGGCCGCCGGCTTCAATCGCTTCGGCGCGAAGGAGGGCAGGCGGAAGCCGGTCGCCAGCGGTGATCTGGCGAGCAGGTGGGCCAGCAGGACGGCGGTGCCCAGCGCGCCGAGCAGAAGTGGCGCGCGCAAGTGCACCGGCAAGCCATCGCCCAGCACGTGGGCACCTTCGAGGATCGGGAAGTGCGTTGCGTAAAGCGGGAAGGAAATGCCACCCAGCCAGGTCAGGCGCCTCCCAATGTCGGACGGGACGGCGGTGGCGGCGCCTGCCGCCAGCACGGCGGGGAAAGCGAGCAAGGCCAGCGGGTCCATCAGCGCATCGGGCAAGCCCGGAATGGCCGGCACCAGCAGCGCGGCGATCAGCATCGCCGGGGGTATCCACCAGCGCATCGCCGGGATGGTGAGGCGCGCGCGATGGCGGGCCAGCACGATGCCCAGCGGATAGGCGAAGCCGGCGCGGACAAAGCCCAGCAGCCAGTCGTTGCCGGCAGAGCCAATCTGCAGCGAACCCGCGTGAAGGCTCGCCGCCAGCAGCGCCAGCCAGCATAGTGCTGAAAGCAGCAGCAAGCCGCGCGTCTTGATGTGTCGCAGGACAAGGACGTGGGCGAGGTTGGCGGCCAGTTCTACGAGCAGCGACCATTGCGGCTGGTTGAGGGGGAAGGTGAGCAGGCTGCCTTCGAGGCGCGGGATGTAAAGCATCGCCATTGCCAGCAGGGGAAGCTCGACCTCCAGCGTCCACACCATGCCGTGGACGGCGAGGCCAATGCACACGCCGAATGCCATCAGGGGCCACAACCTTAGCACGCGCCGGGCCATGAGGCGGGCAGGGGCGAGGTTTGCCTTTGAATGTTCGATCAGAGGAACGAGCACGAAGCCACTGAGCATGTAGAAGAAATCGACGGCGAGGTAGCCGTGGCTGAACAGGCCGGAGACGCCGGACAGGTCGTCGAAATGGAGCATCAGCACCATGATCGCGGCAATGCCGCGCAACCCGTCCAGCAAGACGAGGCGCGTGCCAGCATCTTCACGCTTGTGTTTCCCCGATATCGTCACACGCCCTGACTAATCAGTGCGCGATAAGAATTGGTGAAGGTTTGGCGCAACGCCATCGGGGCTTCGTCGCAACAAAACATCGCCTTGGCGGTGGACTAGTGCCCGCAAAACACCTATCTCGCCCCGTGATGCGCTTTCTGCTCGTCCTTCTGGCCATGCTTTCGGGCCTTTCACTGTCGAATGTGGCAGTCGCGTCGTCGCGTGCGGAAGTGGCGGACATGGGCAGCACGGTGCTGGCATCGAGCCAGTCGCCCCAGCGCGGTGAGGCCTGCGTGGCCAGTGGCGCGGTGCAACGGCGCGTGGCTCCGATCGACCGGCGCAAGCGCCTTTGGCTGCCGCTCCCGGCGTTCGTCCGGCCCTGCAGCGTCATTTTGACGGACCGCCCGCGCACCTGACGCGGGCTTTCGTGCGTTAAGGCGCGCGACAACCCATCTTTCGCCGCTGCCGCGCAGATCCGCGCGGCCTGCGCACATCCTTATCCGCACATCGGGAAACCCAACTATGCTAGGCGCCCTTGCCAAGTCTCTCTTCGGCTCGTCGAACGACCGCTACGTCAAATCTCTCGACAAGATCGTCCGCCAGATTGCGGCTTTCGAACCTAGCGTTGGCGCGCTTTCCGACGAGGAGCTGGCGGCGCAAACGGTCAAGTTCCGCGCCATGCTGGACGATGGCAAGACGCTGAACGACATCCTGCCCGAAGCATTCGCCACCTGCCGCGAGGCGGCGCGCCGTGTGCTCGGCATGCGGCACTTCGACGTGCAGATGATCGGTGGCATCGTGATGCATCGCGGCGAAATCGCCGAAATGCGCACCGGCGAAGGCAAGACGCTGGTGGCGACGCTGGCGACCTACCTGAATGCCATCGAGGGCAAGGGCGTTCACGTGGTGACGGTCAACGACTACCTCGCCCGGCGCGATGCCGACTGGATGGGCCAGGTCTATACGTTCCTGGGCCTGACCGTGGGCGTGGTGGTGCCCAACCTTGGCGAATACGAGCGGCGGCAGGCCTATGAGGCCGACATTACCTATGCCACGAACAATGAACTCGGCTTCGACTACCTGCGCGACAACATGAAGCACGAGCGCGCGCAGATGGTGCAGCGCCCCTTCAACTTCGCCATCGTCGACGAGGTGGACTCGATCCTGATCGACGAGGCGCGCACGCCGTTGATCATTTCGGGCCCCACCGACGACAAGAGCGACCTGTACCTGTCGGTCGACGCGGTGGTGAAGCAGATCGTGCCCGAGCTTTACGAGGCGGACGAGAAGACCAAGAACATCTCGCTGACCGAAGACGGCGTGGAATGGGTGGAGCGCAAGCTGGAGGAAAACGGGCTGCTGTTCGGCTCGAATCTCTATGACGTCGAGAACACGATGGTCGTGCACCATCTGGATCAGGCGCTGAAGGCCAACGTGATGTTCAAGCGGGACATCGACTACATCGTAAAAGAGGACAAGATCGTCATCATCGACGAGTTCACCGGCCGCATGATGGATGGCCGGCGCTGGTCCAACGGACTTCACCAGGCGGTGGAAGCCAAGGAAGGCGTGCAGATCGAGCCTGAGAACCAGACGATGGCATCGATCACATTCCAGAACTTTTTCCGGATGTACCCCAAGATCGCCGGCATGACCGGCACGGCGGCGACCGAAGCTTCCGAATTCTTCGACATCTACAAGATGAACGTGGTGACCATCCCCACCAACGTGACGGTGCTGCGCGTTGACGAGGAAGACGAGTTCTACAAGAACACCACCGACAAGTTCCAGGCGATCGCCAAGCTGATCCGCGAGCGGTACGAAAGCGGGCAGCCGGTGCTGGTGGGCACCGTTTCGATCGAAAAGTCTGAAATGCTATCGGAATTCCTCAACAAGGAAGGCGTGAAGCACAACGTGCTGAACGCCCGTTTTCACGAGATGGAAGCCCATATCGTGGCGCAGGCCGGACGGCTGAACGCGGTGACCATCGCCACCAACATGGCGGGCCGCGGCACCGATATCCAGCTGGGCGGCAACGTGGAATTCCGCAGCGAGGATGAGCTGCGCGACATTCCCGAAGGTCCGGAACGCGAGGCCGGCTTGGCACGGATCAAGGCCGAAGTGGCGGAAGAAAAGGCCAAGGTGCTGGCTGCCGGCGGGCTTTGTGTGATCGGGACCGAGCGGCACGAAAGCCGCCGCATCGACAATCAGCTGCGTGGCCGTTCGGGCCGTCAGGGCGATCCCGGCCTGTCGAAGTTCTATCTGTGCCTTGAGGATGACCTGCTGCGGATCTTCGGGCCGGATACGCTGTTTGCCCGGATGATGAATTCAAACCTTGCCGATGGCGAGGCGATCGGTTCCAAATGGCTGTCGAAGGCGATCGAGACCGCACAGAAAAAGGTCGAGGCGCGCAATTACGACGTGCGCAAGCAGGTTGTCGAATACGACGACGTGATGAACGACCAGCGCAAGGTGATCTATGAGCAGCGCGCCGACATTATGGATGCGGACGCGGTAGAAGACGTGGTGCTGGATATGCGCCACGACACGGTCAACTCGCTGGTCGGCGATGCCTGCCCGCCGGGATCGTATCCCGAACAGTGGACGATCGACGAACTGAAGGCGCGTGTTTCCGACGTGCTGGGGATGCAGCCGCCGATCGACGACTGGTTGCAGGAAGAAGCGGTCGAGCCCGAATTGATCGAGGAACGCCTGTCGGCAATGGCCGATGCGCACATGGCGGCGAAGGTCGAGACGATCGATCCCAGTTCCTGGCGCAATATCGAAAAGTCGATCCTGCTCGAACGGCTGGACCACCATTGGAAGGAACATCTCGCCACGCTCGACGCGCTGCGGCAGGTGGTTTTCCTGCGTGCCTATGCGCAAAAGACGCCGATCAACGAGTACAAGCAGGAAGCGTTCGGCCTGTTCGAGAAGATGCTTGAAGCGATCCGCGAAGATGTGACGCGCATCCTGATGACGGCCGAGTTCCAGATGCGCACACCGGAAGATTTCCAGTTGCCCGAATTGCCGGATTTCCTGACCAGCCACATCGATCCCTTCACCGGCGATGACGATGCTGCTCAAGTGCCCGGCGCGGCGGCGATGCTGGGCGCGATGGGGACGGGCGCTGCAGCCGCGACGCTGGCACCCGGCGGCGATCCTTATGCCGATCTGGGTATCAGCCGGAACGCGCCGTGCCCATGCGGATCGGGCCA
>DAICYJ010000183.1 GCA_027311705.1 Novosphingobium sp.
GCGGACATCGCGGTGCAGGAGCCTCAGCATGGGACCGGCCACGCGGTGCAGCAAACCGAAGGGGCGCTGGCGGACTTCGATGGCGATGTGCTGATCCTGTATGGCGACGTGCCGTTCGTGCGCGCCTCGACCATGCAGGCCATGCTGGAACGGTTGCACGGGGCGGATGCCCCGGCGGTGGTCGTGCTGGGCTTCGAGCCTGAAAACCTGCTACAATATGGCCGCGTGATTGCGCAGGATGGCCGCATCGCGAAGATGGTGGAGCACAAGGACGCCAGTGAGGCCGAGCGCGCCTGTGGCTTGTGCAATTCGGGCCTGATGGCGGTGCGGGCGGGCGACCTGTTCGGGCTGCTGGCGCGCGTGGGCAACGATAACGCGCAGGGCGAATACTACCTGACCGACATCGTCAACATCGCCAACGCCGATGGCCGCACTTGCGCGGTCGTGGTCACCGACGATGCCGACGAAGTGGCCGGCATCAACAGCCGCGCCGAACTGGCCGAAGCCGAAGGCCGCTGGCAGAACAAGCGGCGGTTGCGCGCGATGGCCGATGGCGCATCGCTGGTCGCGCCCGAAACTGTGTGGTTCGCATGGGACACGGTGCTGGGCCGCGATGTTACCGTGGAACAGAACGTCGTGTTCGGCCCCGGCGTCACCGTGGCGGACAATGTGGTGATCCATGCCTTCTGCCACATCGAAGGCGCGCGCTTGGACAGCGGCGTTTCGGTTGGCCCGTTTGCCCGCCTGTGCCCCGGCACGGTGCTGGAAGAAAAGGCGCGCGTCGGCAATTTCGTGGAAGTGAAGAATGCCGTGCTCCACGCCGGGGCCAAGGCGAACCACCTGACCTACCTTGGCGATGCCGACGTGGGCGCGGGTGCGAACATCGGCGCGGGCACGATTACCTGCAATTACGACGGCTATTTCAAGCACCGCACGGTGATCGGCCCACGTGCGTTCATCGGATCGAACTCCGCGCTTATCGCGCCGGTGAAGATCGGGGCAGACGCCATCGTGGCGGCGGGCAGCGCCGTTTCGCGCGATGTGTGCGACGGCGAGCTTCGGCTGGTGCGCGCGGAACAGATGGTCAAGCCCGGCTGGGCCGACCGCTTTCACGATGCGATGAAAAAGAAGAAGGCCGAGAAGAAGGGCTGAACGACATGGCGGATTTCATGCTGCTGATGCACGGGGATGCCGTGCGAGACACCGACCCGGCGGCTTGGGATGCGTATTTCGCGGCGCTGTCGCAAAGCGGCTGCTTCGACGGAGGAAGTTCTATCGGCGTCGGCGAGACTTTCAGGCGCGACGGCGATGCCGCGCCGGTGAGCGCCCATCTCGAAGGCTTCATCCGGGTTCGGGCCGCCGATGCAGCCGACGCGCGGCGCTGGATCGACAGCAATCCGGTTTACCTTGCGGGCGGCACGGTGGAACTTCGCGAACTGCCGGAAGACTGACGTGGGTCTTGCAATGATATCGCGGTATGATATCAAGATATCATCATGACGCGAATCCTCGCCGACCTCCCCGATGATGACATCAAGTGGCTGGATGCCCGCGCGGCAGAGCAAGGGAAGTCGCGCGCATCGGTATTGCGTGAGGCAGTAGAGGCCTATCGTGCGGAAACACCCGAGGATGGTCTGGAGGCGGGTTTCGGGCTTTGGGTGCGGCACGGCATTTCCGTAGACCGGGCCGGCTACGACCGGCAGCGCCGTGCAGAGTGGACCCGGCCTTGGGATGACGATTACGAGGAAGTTCGCGCAGAATCGCCCGAGTGTTTCTCAGAGGCGGATGACCGCGAACGCGCGCACTATCTCGCGTTGACGAGGCGGGCTGCGGCGCAGGGCAAGAACGCCACGTGAGCGGTTACAGCCTGGATGCCAACATCCTGATCGACGCTTTGCTCGACCATCCGCCCGCCCATCGCGAATTGAAGCGCCTTGCCGCAAGCGGAGCGCGGATGTGGATCAGCCGGATGGCTTGGATCGAAGTCCTTTCGAAAGGGAACGATGCGCTCGTCCGGGAAATGGTCCGCTTTCTCGGCCAGTTTGGACTGGACGAGATCGACGACGAAATTTCCCACCGCGCGGCCGCCTTGCGCCGCGAGCGTCAGCGGCTGAAAACGCCCGATGCGATTATCCTCGCGACTGCTCAAATTCGCGGGCGAGTGCTGGTGACACGAAATACCAAGGATTTCCCGGCAGAGATGCCGGGCATCCGCGTACCCTATACCCTCTAAGGCGAAAGCTAATCTCTCCATGTGCGGAATTATCGGAATCGTCGGCAAGGATGATGTGGTCGACCGGCTGGTCGATGGCCTGCGCCGCATGGAATACCGTGGCTATGACAGCGCGGGCGTGTGCATGGTCGAAAACGGCCAGCTGATCCGCCGCCGCGCCGAAGGCAAGCTGAACAATCTGGTGATCGAACTGGCGCGCCACCCGGCGGCCGGGCATACCGGCATCGCACACACCCGCTGGGCCACCCACGGCGCGCCGACCACCAGCAACGCACACCCGCACGCCACCGAGGAAGTGGCGCTGGTGCACAATGGCATCATCGAGAACTTCAAGTCGCTGCGCGATGCCCTGATCGCGCGTGGGCGCAAGTTTGAAAGCGAGACCGATACCGAAGTGGTGGCGCATCTCGTTTCCGAGCAGGTCGAGGCCGGGCTGACGCCGCAGGAGGCGGTTAAGGCCGTTCTGCCGCAATTGCGCGGGGCCTTCGCGCTGGCCATCGTGTTCCGCAGCCATGACGACATGCTGATCGGCGCGCGCCTCGGTTCACCGCTGGTGGTCGGATATGGCGAGGGCGAGACCTATCTGGGGTCGGACGCGCTGGCTCTTGCACCATTGACGCAGAAGATCACGTACCTGGAGGAAGGCGACTGGGTGGTCATCACCCGCGAAGGCGCGCAGATCTTCGACGTGGACGACAACCCGGTGCAGCGCGCCGTGGTCGCTTCGGGCGCGACGGCGGCCGCCATCGAGAAGGGCAATTACCGCCACTTCATGCTGAAGGAAATCTTCGAGCAGCCGACGGTGGTGGCGCAAACGCTGCGCAGCTATCTGCGCCGGATCGAACAGACCGTCGCGTTGCCGCAGATCGATTTCGACCTTTCGAAGATCAACCGCGTGACGATCGTCGCCTGCGGCACCAGCTATTATGCGGGGATGGTGGCGAAATACTGGTTCGAACAGTTCGCCCGCCTGCCGGTGGATATCGATGTGGCGAGCGAGTTCCGCTATCGCGACCCCGTGCTTGAGCCGGGCGGGCTGGCGCTGTTCATTTCGCAATCGGGCGAAACGGCCGATACGCTGGCGGCGCTGCGCCACTGCAAGGCGGCGGGGCAGACCATCGCGGTGGTTGTCAATGTGCCCACCAGTTCGATGGCGCGCGAGGCGGATCTGTTGCTGCCGACCCATGCCGGGCCGGAAATCGGGGTCGCCAGCACCAAGGCGTTCACCTGCCAACTGGCGGTGCTGGCGGCGCTGGCCACGCATCTTGCGATCAAACGCGGGCGGCTGAGCCGTGAGGAAGAGGCGGACATCGTCAACCACCTCGCCGAAACGCCCGCCGCGCTCAACGCCGCATTGGCGCATGACGACGAGATCGCGGCGATGGCGCACCTGATCGCACCGGCACGCGACGTACTGTATCTGGGGCGCGGGCCAGACTATCCGCTGGCGATAGAGGGCGCGCTGAAGCTCAAGGAAATCAGCTACATCCACGCCGAAGGCTATGCCAGCGGCGAGATGAAGCACGGCCCCATTGCGCTGATCGATGAAGCGGTGCCGGTGATCGTGCTTGCGCCTTCAGGCCCGCTGTTCGAAAAGACCGTGAGCAACATGCAGGAAGTGCGGGCGCGGGGCGGCAAGGTCGTGCTGATTTCGGACGCCGAAGGCATCGCCGAAGCGGGCGAGGGCTGCCTCGCCACCATCGAGATGCCCAAGGTCCACCCGCTGATCGCGCCGTTGGTCTATGCCGTACCGGTGCAACTGCTCGCCTACCACGTGGCCGTGGTGAAGGGCACCGACGTCGATCAGCCGCGCAACCTGGCCAAGAGCGTGACGGTGGAGTGATCGGCGGGTACTTTTATTCCTGCTTCCCCGCGAAGGCGGAGACCTCGGGCCGACAAGCGCAATACCGCCTGAGGCCCCCGCCTGCGCGGGGGAGCAGGGGCTCTACTGAAGACTGCATGCCGCTCAGAACCAGGCGATCGCCTTGCCGATGGACAGCAGCAGTTCGACCGCGATCAGCGCAATGATCGCCACTTCGAGGCGGACGGCGCGCTTGTCTTGCGCGATATCGAGCAGGACCGAGGTGAAATCGCCAAGCGCGCCAAACTTGCGTTCCAGCACTTCGGCGCGCTCGCGCAGTTCGTATTCGGCTTCCAGCCGGGTGTAGAGCCGGTCGAGGTCGGGGTTGTCCCACAGCAGGTCGGGCCGCTCGCCGGCCTGTGCGGTGCCCATCACGCGGTGGCGCGCAGACAGAACGCGGCCGACCATGCGCATCACTTCGGGGATGGATAGGCGCGGCTTGCCGTTGTTCTGCAAGTCTGTGACCAGCGGCACGCTGCGGTCGAACACTTCGGACACCAGAATTTCGTCGCGCGACAGCATCACGCTGTGCGCCAGCACGGTGGCGACGAGCAGCAGGCGCGGCTGTTCGGCGTCTGACAGCAGGATCAACCCGTCGTCTTCCACGCGTTCCTTGCCGCCGGGGTTGAGCGTGACGGTGGCGGTCTCGATCTCCTGATGCTCTTCAGCTTCCTGCACGTGCGCGACCAGCGCGAGGTCGAGCGCGGCAATGGCCTCTGCCGACGTGCAGAACGTGACCGCGACACCATAGCGGAACGCGAAGGTCAACCCCGCTGCGCCGGCCACTTGCCGGAGCACGATGTCGCCCGACAGCACGCGGGTGTCGATGCGCGTGCCCAGATGGCGGGCGTGGACGATATAGCTTTCGCCAGCAGGCAGGGTGCCCAGCGTAACGACGTCCGGCCAGCCGGGCGGCTTTGTGGTCACGGGCTGGGAGCGGGCAGGAATCGCAGGTGTCATGGTTGCCACCATAGCGCGGCTGGGCGCAATGTCCGCATCGCCTGCGCAACCGTTATCTGAACGCAACCTAAACCGACGCGGGCACGTCCCAAAGCAGCGGAAGGCTGGTGATACCGCCGATGTTGCCGCCGCGCATTGCCACGGGCTTGTCCGGATCGAGGCGCACCGGCGGCATGGCCGATGTCCATTCGCGCAGGAAGGCGATGACCTCCATCCGGGCCAGCCCCGCACCGACGCAGCGGTGCGCGCCGGCGCCCATCGTGGTGTGGCGCATGGGGGTGAGGCCGCGTTCGAAATCGACCTTGGCCGGTTCGTCGAAGCACATGGGGTCGAGGTTGTGCAGCACGCTGGGCAGATAGACGATGTCGCCCTTGCGGATGGTGACGCCGTCCACCTCGATATCGACGACTGCGTTGCGGCTGACCGAAACGGTGGGATAGCGTCGGATCAGTTCGTCGGCCGCCTTGGGGATCAGTTCGGGCCGGTCGCGCAGCAGCGCATGGTCCTGCGGGTGGCGGGCGAGGTGCAGGGTGCACAGGCCGACCATCGCGACCACGGTATCCAGACCGCCGAACAGCAGGTTGCGACACATGCGCTTCGCCTCGTCGGCGGTCCACGGACGGTCGCCCACGGGTTCGGAGAGGATGCGGCTTATCAGGTCATTGCCGGGATTGGCCATGCGATCGGCGATGGTGGGGGCAAGGTAATCGTCGGCGGCGTCGCGCAATTGCTCGACTGTCATGGATCCGTCCGGGCGGGTCAGCTGGTCGCCCAGCGGGCGCAGACGGATGCGGTCTTCCACCGGCACGCCGATCAGCGTGAGGAAGATGTGCAGCGGCAGCACTTCGGCGAATTCGGCCATGAATTCGCACGAACCCTTGTGCCGGATCGCCGCGATGAGTTCACGAGCGACGTCCACCACCTGCGGCTCCATCGCCATGACATAGCGCGACGCGAAGCCGCGCATCATCGCCATGCGGGTGTCGTGGTGTTCTTTCCCGTCCTGCTGCAGCGGAATGAAGTCCATCACTTCGCCAAGGCCGGGGGTGACGGCAAGCACTTTGCTGGAAAGTCGCGCCGCATCGGCCCACAGGCTGCGGATCAGCTCGCCCGATGTGGCGAGCCAGTGGCCGTGGTTGGCGGTGGTCCACACCAAGGCGGGCAGACCCGTGCCGGGGCCGCCGCGAATGGTTTCCCACGCCGCGAAATAGTCCTGCTCGACGCCGGGCGGGGAGAAGATGTCGAAATCGACGACGCGATCCGCCGGAACATGCGCCGGTATTTTGAGGCCCGAAACTTCACGTACGCTGGCCATGTGTCCATCCTCTCCTTGCCGCCCGGTCTTCAGCCGAGCTTGCGCAGCGGGTCCGTGCCGTCCCAATCCTTGCCGGCGTCCTTGATCATCTGAAAGATCGCGTCGGCGCCGGTCATGTTCTGCAGCAGTTCGATCACTGTTCCGGGGCCACCGCCGGCATCGACGTAGATCACGTGGCCATCGGGCCCGACGGTGCCTTCGACAAGGACTTCCGCGCCGGCTGCGGCACAGGCGGCGCGGGCTTCGGCGATGGAATCGACGAAGATGCAGATGTGGTGCAGCCGGTCGGTGACCGCATATTCGCCGACGTTGATCGAGGGTTCGTCGTTTTCGGCGCGGACCAGTTCGATCTGCACATCACCCCAATAAGCGATGGCGATGGAGAAGACCGCGCCGGTGGGCACGCCCTTGTACTTGCAATCGCCGAGGGAGACGTTTTCCATCAGGTAGAACGGGCCGACGCCCATCGTCTCGGTCCAGTACTTGACCGCTGCGTCGAAATCAGCGGGCAGATAGGCAAGCTGGCCGACAGGGCCGAGCGAGGAAATAGCGCTGGGCTTGGTCACTGGAACAGTTCCTCCGGGTTTTCGATCAGGTGCTTGAAGGTTTGCAGGAACTGCGCGCCCGCTGCGCCGTCGATGGCGCGGTGATCGACCGACAGGGTCATGGTGATACGGCTTTCAAAGGCGATTTCGCCACTGTCGAGTTCGACCGCAACCTTGTTCACCCCGCCGACCGCAAGGATCGCGCCCTGTGGCGGGTTGATGATCGCATCGAACTGCTCGACGCCGAACATGCCGAGGTTGGATACCGAGAAAGTGCCGCCGTCCATGTCCTCATAGCCGAGCTTGCCCGCCTGCGCCTTGTCGATCAGGGCGCGGGTGGTGGCCGCGATCTGGGCGATGTGCATGCGGTCTGCCTGGCGCACGATCGGGGTGACGAGGCCCTTGGGGCTGGCCACCGCGATCGAAACATCGGCGTGCGGGAACGAATGCACGCTATCGCCATGCACCTGCACGTTGACATCGGGGTGGCGGACCAGCGCCACGGCCACGGCCTTGACGATGTAGTCGTTGATCGAGGCCTTGGTGCCCAGCACGACGTTGGCCGTCTTGCGCAGAGCCACCAGTTCATCGACCCGCGGCGATACGCGCAGGTAGAAGTGCGGGATGGTCTGCTTGGCTTCGGTCAGGCGGCGGGCGACGATCTTGCGCACCTTGTCGAACGGCTGGACCACCGGCTGATTGGCGACGAGTTCGAACGGCGCACCGAACGAAACCGCGCCGGCGGGGGCAGTGGGCTTGACCAGTGCCAGAACGTCGGCCTTGGAAATGCGGCCGCGCGGGCCGGTTCCGGCAAGGCCTGCCAAGTCGATGTTGTGCTTTGCGGCGATCCGGCGTGCAAGCGGCGAGGCGAAGATCGAAGCGATCTCGTCCGGCAGCATCGCGGTGCCCTTGTAGGCTGCCGCGCGATCGGGCTGGAGCGCCTGATAGACGTCCTGATAAGTGATCCGGCCGTTGCGGCCCGAACCTTCCAGTTCCTCGATGTCGACGCCTTCGGCCTCCGCCAGCTTCAGCGCTTCGGCGCTGATCGCGCGGTTGGTCTGGATTTTCTTCGGCGCAGCCTTTGCGGGGGCTGGTGCCGGAGTGCCGGCCGCAGGGGCTGCCGCCGGCGCGCCGGCCTTGGCCGCAACGGCGGTTTCGGCAGGCTTGAACGCCGCGATGAAGGCATCGATTTCGGCGTCGGTGGCGGCGGCTTCACCGAACACGGCGAGCAGCGCACCCACCGGGTGGGCTTCTTCGCTGGCGGGCACGAGCAGGCGCTTGAGCACCATGTCGTATTCCGCCTCGACGTCGTTGGTGATCTTGGCGGTTTCGATCAGGCACAGGGTCTGGCCCCGCTTGAACGCGTCACCTTCGTTCACCATCCACTCGGCGATGGTGCCCTCGGTCATCTCGATGCCCCATTTGGGCATGCAGAAGGGGCGGATGTCGGCCATGGTGCGGCTCCTCAGCGGTAAGCCAGAACCTTGCGCACTGCGGCTTCGATCTTGTCGGTCGAAGGCAGATACGCCGATTCCAGCTCCCGTGCGAACGGGATGGGGGTGTGCGGGGGAGTGACGGCCTGCGGCGGGGCCTTCAGGCTGGCGAAGGCCTTGTTGGCAACCAATGCGCAGATATCGCCGGCAAGGCCGCAACGCGGCGGTGCTTCATCGACGACGATGAGGCGGCCGGTCACTTCCACCGAATCGAGGATCGCTTCCTCGTCGAGCGGCGACGTGCTGCGCAAGTCGATCACGTCGCAACCGATGCCTTCGGCGGCCAGCTTGTCGGCCACTGCTTCGCAGAAGCCCAGCAGCAGGCCCGACGAAACGATGGTCACATCCTGCCCGGCGCGCGACAGGCGGGCGTGGCCGAAGGGGATCATGAATTCCGGATCGTCCGGCACTTCGCCCGACATGCCGTAGAGCGCCTTGTGTTCCAGGAAGATCACGGGGTCATCGTCGCGGATGGCGGTGCGCAGCAGGCCCTTCACGTCCGCCGGCGTCGATGGCATCACCACCTTCAGGCCAGGCATGCCGGTGAGGATCTGGTGGACCGACTGGCTGTGCTGCGCGGCGGCGTTGTAGCCGGCGCCATAGGCCATGCGGATCACCGCGGGGCACTTGGTCTTGCCGCCGAACATATAGCGGAACTTGCCCATCTGGTTCCAGATCTGATCGAGCGAAACGCCGATGAAATCCGCGAACATCAGTTCCGCGATCGGGCGCTTGCCCGTCAGCGCAAGGCCCGATGCCGCGCCGATGATGGCGCTTTCCGAGATCGGGGTATCGATCACGCGGTCGGCGCCGAACTTGCCGAACAGGCCGGTCGAGGTCGACCAGATCCCGCCGATGGCTTCGGGGCCGCCGGCCGTGCCCATGCCGCCCACCACGTCTTCACCCAGTACGACCACATTGGGGTCGCGTTCCATTTCTTCTGCGATCGTCGATACGACGGCGTCGCGGTACATCATTTTGGCCATGTTTCGCGCTCCTGCCGTCAGTAGCTGATATAAACGTCGGCGAGGACGTCTTCGGGCGTTGGGCGTTCGGCGGCACGTGCCGCCGCAACCGCAGCCTCCATCGCTTCCGCCACGTCGGCGTCGAGCGCATCGAGATCGGCATCGCTGAGCAGGCCCGCGCCGGTAACGCTGGCGCGGAACTTCTTCAGGCAATCGCGGGTCTCGCGGATGCGATCGAGTTCGCCGGGGCCGCGATAGCGCTGCGGATCGCCTTCGAAGTGACCGAAGAAGCGCTCGGTGTCGAACTCGACCGCCGCCGGGCCGTTGCCGGGCACGCGGACGTATTCGAGCACTTCGCGCATGGTTTCGAACACCGAGAAGAAGTCGGTGCCGTCGCCGCGCCACACCTTCATGCCGAAGGCTTCGGCGCGGCTGGCGATGTCGTTGCTGGTGCCGACCGCGTATTCATAGCCGGTGTGTTCGGAATAGTGGTTGTTCTCGAACACGAAGATGCAGGCCGCCTTGGTCACGACTGCCATGTTCATGGCTTCGAACGTGGTGCCCTGGTTGCACGCGCCATCGCCCGAAAACGCGATGGCGACCTTGCCCTTGCCGTCGATCCTGGCGGAGATGCCAGCGCCCACCGCGATCGGCGCGCCCGCACCGACGATGCCGTTGGCGCCGAGCATGCCTTGGTCGATATCGGCGATGTGCATCGAACCGCCCTTGCCCTTGCAAAGGCCTTCGCGGCTGCCCCAGATTTCGGCCATCATGCCGTTGAGTTCGCAGCCCTTGGCCAGGCAGTGGCCGTGGCCGCGATGGGTGGAGACGATCTTGTCGTCGTTGTCGAGATGCTCGCACACGCCCACCGCGACAGCTTCCTGCCCGCAATAAAGGTGCGTGAAGCCGGCAATTTCGCCGGTCTGGATCTCGACGTGAAGGCGTTCCTCGAATTCGCGGATCACCTTCATCTGGCGATAGGCGCGCATTAGCGCCTCACGGCTCAGCTGCATCCTGTTTCCCTGCCTTTTTTCACAGACCCAGAACGGTCTTTGCGATGATGGAAGATTGTACTTCGTTGGTGCCGCCGAAGATGGTCCACGCGCGGCTGTTGAGATAGCGCGCAGTGGCAACCTGCGCTTCCTTGGAATGGACCGGCGGCGGGGCATTGTCGCCATAAAGCGGCCGGGTGGGATCAAGCTGCAACCCGGCGGGGCCGAGCACATCGACTGCAAGCAGGTCGATTTCCTGCCGCAGGTTCGACGCGAGCAACTTGCACAGCGAGGTCTGCGGGCCTGGCTGGCGGCCCTTGGCCAGATCCGACAGGATTTTCAGTTCGATCATTTCGAGCGACTGCACGCCCAGCTTCGCCTTGGCGCAGCGGCGCTTCCATGTGGGCGCATTGGCCAGCAGGCCGCCGTAGCCATCGGGTTCGGATTTCGCGATGATTTCCACCTGCTGGAGGTCGTAGTCCAGCTTGGGCGCGTGGCACGATCCGCCGCGCTCGTTTTCCAGCAGGAACTTTGCCAGTTTCCAGCCGTCGCCTTCTTCGGCCACGCGGTTGGCCACCGGCACGACCACGTCTTCGAGGAAGACCTGGTTGACCTCGTGATCGCCCGCCATCGTCAGGATCGGGCGGACCGACACGCCGGGGCGGTCCATTTCGATCAGCAGGAACGAGATGCCGGCCTGCTTCTTGACCGTGGTATCGGTGCGGACGAGGCAGAACATCATGTTCGCCCAGTGCGCATGGGTGGTCCAGATCTTCGATCCGGTGACGATGTAGTTGTCGCCATCGCGCACCGCGCGGGTTTGCAGGGAGGCGAGGTCCGATCCGCTGCCGGGTTCGGAAAAGCCCTGGCACCAGTAGTCCTCGCCAGACAGGATGCGCGGCAGGTACTGCGCCTTCTGCTCTGGCGTGCCGAAAGTATAGATCACCGGGGCGACGAGCTTGAGGCCCAGCACCGTCAGGTTCGGAGCGCCTGCCAGCGCGCATTCCTTTTCGAACAGGTAGCGCTGCACCGACGACCACCCGGTGCCGCCGAATTCCTTAGGCCACTGATAGCCGAGCCAGCCCTTGGCATTCAGGATGGCGTTCCACGTCTGACCGATATCGGGTTCGACGAATACGGTGGGCGAGGCGGCTGCCCCGTCCTTCACGGCTTGCGGAAGGTTTTCGGCCAGAAAGGCGCGCACTTCATCGCGGAAGGCAGTTTCTTCGGGGGAAAGATCGATGTCCATCGGGCTCTTCAGCGTTCCAGAATAGTGACGGCCGAAACGCCGGGCGCGCCGTAAACGTGGGTATAGGCGGTCTTGGGATTGCCGGGCACCTGCCGCCCGCCGCCGTCGCCGCGAAGCTGGACGACGTTTTCATACACTTGCCGCAAGCCGGAAGCGCCGATCGGTTCGCCGCAGGCAAGGCAGCCGCCATCGGTGTTGACCGGCAGCGCGCCGCCGATTTCGGTGCGGCCTTCGGCGAGCCATGCTTCCTGTTCGCCATCGGCGCAGAAGCCGTTTTCGGCCATATGCATCACTTCGGCACCAGCTTCGGTATCCTGAAGCTGCGCGACCGCAATGTCTTCGGGGCCGATTCCGGCCATGCGGAAGGCATCGGCAGAGGCGATGCGCGTGGCGGTTGCCTTGCCGCCGCCGATATCGATGCACGGCGCAAACACTTCGAACGAGGCGGGCGGGCGGGTGCGCATGGCCGCAGCCTTCAGCCGGATCAGCGGCTTGCCCAGTTCGCGCGCTTTCTTTTCGCTGGCGAGGATCAGCGCGACGCCGCCTTCGGCCGGCGAGCAAAACATGTACTTGCTGTAGGGGTCCGAAACCATCGCGCCGTTCAGGATATCTTCCAGCGACACCGGCTCACGCCGCCAGGCGTGGGGCGCGTGTACGGCATTTCGGAACGCCTTTTCGGCGACGCGGCCCAGCGTGGTGCGGCTGATGCCGTGTTCGTGCATGTAGCGCGTGATCTTGTTGGCGAAGAACTGCGTGGTGATCATGTACCCCGCCTCGCCATACCAGTCGGGCAGGTTGTACTCGCTGGGCAGGGCGTTGAACGCGCCGCGCGGGTGCTTGTCGAAGCCGACCGCCATGCCGATCTCGAACTCGCCCGATTTGATCGCCATCTGGGTGGAAAACAGCGATGAGCCGCCTGCCGCGCAGCCATTGCGCACGTTGATGAACTGCACGCCGGTAAGCCCCAGCCGCTCCACCATCGTATCGGGATTGCCCGCCGAATCGGAGCCGCCATAGGCGAACTGCACGTCGCCCCATTCGATGCCGGCGTCGCCCAGCGCGTGGCGCACGGCGTTCACGCCCTGGTCGAGGCCGGAGACGCCGTCGGTGCGCCCGAACGGGTGGATGCCGATGCCGACGATGCAGACGTCGCCGCTCATGCTGCGAATCCCTTGGGCTGGAAGGCGTGGATGCGGACAGACTCGTCGGCGTTGGGATCGAGCGCGATCATCGTCAGTTCCAGCGGCATACCGATATGTATCGCATCGAAATCGACGTTGGTCAGCCGCGCTTCGACAATGGTCTCGCCCGGCAACTCGACATAGCCCACTGGCCAGGGGCGGAAGGCGTCCGGCCCGGCATAAGGCGGGGTCTTGGGGCGGTAGCGCTGGATCGTGAACGACCACAGGGTGCCTTCGCGCGAAAGCGGCCAAGCCTCGAAGCGGTCACCGGGCGGGCACGGGAAGACGATCCGCCCGCTTTCACGGTCGCGGCCGCCGATCAGCCGTGGCGACACTTCATCAGTAAACAGCCCTTCGGCGATATCGCGCATTCTGCTCCCATCCGGTTCGGCCGATGGTGTTTCCACCCACGCGCCCTCACCCGCTCGGCAATGATTCCGGCTGTTTCCTTTAAGCGCCATCCCAGGCGGTTTTCCGACTCTGCAAAACGCTAGGGTTGTTGCTTTTCCCGATGTGCGATTGTGCGTCCGCGAAATGAGTTCGCGAACATGGCCCCCGACTTGCGGGCCGCACCGAAGATCCTCAAAGATCGGAAGGCCCGATTGCCATGAACGTTATCGACTTTGCCCGCCATACCAGCCGCTCCGATCATGTTACCGGCCAGCGGCAGGGCGCGGAAATCCGCCGTCCGTTCCTGGGCTGGACGATTATGGAATCGGTGCGTTTCATGATGGAAGTAAGCACGCTGGGTGCCAGCTGGCCGCTGTTGGCCACCGCCCCGCGTGGAGACGGGCACCCGGTGATGGTGCTGCCGGGCTTTGCCACCAACGACCACATGACTGCGATGCTGCGCAAGTACCTGTCGCTTATGGGTTATCAAGTATTCCCGTGGGATCTCGGCTGGAACCTCGACCAGCACTCCGCCGGCGAAAACGGCGAGCATGTTGCCCGCCGGATTGAGGAAATTGCGGCGGAAACGGGCCTGAAGGTTAGCCTGGTCGGGTGGAGCCTTGGCGGAGTGATCGCGCGTGAGGCGGCGCGGCGCGAGGCGCTTCTTCCCGACGGCGGCGGGTTGCGGCAGGTTATCACGCTGGGCAGCCCGTTCACCGGCAACCCGCGCGCGACCAGCCTTTCGACGATTTACGAACTGCTGACGGGCAACAAGGTATCGTCCACCGAAGTGCTGGCGCGCTATTCGCAAGGCCACCGGCCGCTGTCGGTGCCATCAAGCGCGATCTACAGCAAAAGCGACGGCATCACCGCCTGGGAAAACTGCGTCAGCGAGACTGACGCCATCACCGAGAACATCGAAGTGCATTCCAGCCACTTCGGCTTCGTCGCCAACCCGGCGGTGTTCTATGCGGTGGCAGACCGGCTGGCGCTGGCCGAAGGCGGCTGGCGGCCGTTCGAGCGGGCCGGACCCTACGCCGCGTATTATCCCTGATACGGCCGGAGGGACGCCTCAGCCCAGTCCGAACACCTGCTTGCGCGCCGCCTGACGTTCCAGATTGAGCGCCATGATCGCGATATCGTGCATTTCGCCGGTGGCGTCGCGCACGTGATCGCGCATCAGGGCCTCTGGCAAAAATCCCATGTCCTCGAACAGCTTGAGCGCCGCGCCCTGATCCGGCGTCATGCGCACGAACAGCTTCTGGACGCCCGGCTCCGCCGTCGCCGCGGCGACCACTTCCTGCGCCAGAATGCGGCCGAAGCCAGTGCCGCGCAGCTTGTCTGAAATCACCATGCGGATTTCAGCGACGTGGGGAGACCAGCTCCATTCATCGCGCACCAGCGCGGTACAGCCAACAATCTTGGCATTTTCCAGCGCCAGCAGGCTGCGCATCTGGCCGCGTTCGATCTGGTCGATCCACGCGGCGACGACCTTGGGATTGCGGATGTCGCGCTGCAGGAACAGCAGGTCGTGCGCGGGCAATTCGCCAGCAAAGGCCACGAGCGCGTCGGCATCGCCACGTTCCACCAGGCGCAGGGTGATCTGGCGGTCGCCGGCCTTGACGGTGCGGGGATAGGAAAGCGTTTCGTTCATCAGACGGACCTTTTGCCAAGCCAGGCGTCGATCAGCGGCCACAGGCGCCGCAAAGCGGAAGGGCCGGCCACGAGGCTGACGTGGCCACCCTTGGTGAAGATTTCCTCGCGATCGGTCGCGCCGGTCATCGTCATCAGCGGTTGGGCGGCCTCGCGGCTGACGATGTGGTCATGTTCGGCCACGATGCTGAGAATGGGAACGGTGATTTTGGACAGGTCGGCCACCCTTCCGCCCACTTCCAGCCTATTGTGGCACAGCGCGTTGTCCCACATCAGGTATTTGATCTGCTCGCGGAAATACTCTCCCGGCACCGGCAGGGTTTCTGCGGCCCAGCGATCGAACATGCGATAGGACTTCACGAATTCGTCGTTCCACATGTTGGTCCACAAGTGCATCCTGCCTGCGGCGCGATTGGCCGGGCGGGCAAGGTCGAAGGCCCCCAGCATCAGTTCCGGCGGGATCACGCCCAGCTTTTCGACCACCATATCGACGTCGAAATGGCGCTTGTCCGACCATGCCTGGAACAGTTTCATCGAGGTGAAATCGACCGGCGTGGCGAAAAGGATCAGGTTGCGAATGCCATTTCCGGCATGAAGCGCGGCATGGATCGTCGCCAGCGTTCCGCCCATACAATATCCGGCGAGCGTTACGTCGGCCTCACCGGTGATGTCTGCAATCCGCGCAAGGCTGTCGGGAATGAACCGGTCGACGTAGTCCGAGATGCCGAGGTGTGCCTCGTCGCGGCGCGGCGGTGCCCAATCGAGAAGAAACACATCGTAGCCGCGCTGCAGCAGAAATTCGACAAAGCTCTGCCCGGGCGCAAGATCGAAGATATAGCCCTTGTTGGTCGGCGGCGAGACGATCAGCAACGGTATGCGGTAGATTTCATCGACCACCGGGCGATAGCGATAGAGCATCGCCGTGCCTTCGCGGTGGACGAGATCCTTTTCCATCGCGCCCACTTCCTGCCGCCCGGCGGTGAGGAAATCGAGACCCTTGATGTTGCGCTTCAGCGCCCGGTCGACCTCGCGCTTGACCTGTTCGGCGACGGCATCCGGCGAAAGGGCGACAGCCGCTTCGCTCATGCCTTTTCCTGCGGGGGCTTGCGCGTGCGGCGCGGGGCGGGGGTGTTGGCCGGCGTGGCCGTGCTGCTGCCCGATGTGCCGGCGTTCTGAGCCTCGATTGCCAGCCGCAGCCGGTCGATGCTGTCCTCGATCGCGTCGAGCCGTTCGGCCAGCGCATCGACCTGCGCCTTGCTCGGCAGGTTCA
Source organism: Novosphingobium sp. (assembly GCA_027311705.1). Taxonomy (GTDB): domain Bacteria; phylum Pseudomonadota; class Alphaproteobacteria; order Sphingomonadales; family Sphingomonadaceae; genus Novosphingobium. The sequence goes on from DAICYJ010000183.1 coordinate 16,108, forward strand.
TCGATCGCAGCAAGCCTTCCATCTGCTCGGCAAAGGCGCGCTGGGCGACGAGCGAGACCTTGGTCGCCTGACCCATCACCGCGCTGAACTGTTCGCTTTCGGTCATCTTGTTCGACCAGGTGTTGATCTCGTGCTCCCACTTCTGGACCATGTCCTGCCAGGCGGCGACGGGATCGAACGGCTTTTCAGTCATGGTTGTCCCTTGCTGGAAGGCTTGAGATTCGGCCTTCAGGTGGTGAGAGAAATGTATCCGAGCTGCGCGGCCTTGAACACGGTCTGGCTGCGGTTGACCGCGTTCAGCTTGATCGAAGCGTTGTGGATGTGGAAGCGGACCGTGGCGCGGCTGCGGCTCATGATCATGCTGATTTCAAGGTCGGTCTTGCCGATGGCGGCCCAGCGCAGGCACTCGACCTCGCGCTTCGACAGGCGCGATCCCGGCGGCAGCGCCTGCACCGATCCCATCGCGTGCACATAGCTGGCGATGAAGGTGCGCGAATAGACGCCGAAGGCATCGCCGCGTTCAAGGAACAGGTCGTCCATCTCGGTAACGGTAGGATCGAGCGGGTTGAAGCTGACCGCGCCGATCTGGCCGAACGGCAAATGCACCGGAACGACGATGGCTGCGCGGGTCATGGCGCGGTTATCGAAATTGGTGAGATCGATGGCGTTGAGATAATGGTTCGGCTGCCGGGTATGAAAACCGGTGGCGTTCACCCAGAACGGCTCGCTTTCAAAGCGGCAGGCCGAGGTGATCGGCGAATCGAGCGCGATGCGCGAGTTGCGCCACCACACCTTCTCGTCGTGCCAGCCAAACACGTCGCGAGCTAGGATATTGCCCTCGGCATCCACAGGCGTCCGTTTGTCGGCGATATCGTGTGCGGGGGCTGCACGCACGCCGGCCTCGAGCGCGATGGCGTTGAACGCCTCGGCCGCTCGCCGGATATCATGCGGGCCGCTGATCCGGACCGAATCGATGGAATCCACCGAAAGCACGCTTCTCTCCCACATTTATGACTTGTTCTCTTACCGGTGCGCGGCGAATCAAACAATCGCGCAGACCCTCGAAAAGCCTAGTCTTTTGCGCAGCGTGGCGACAGGCGCAGCAATGGTAGAGGTGCGGCCAAGGAGATCCGCGTGAATTTCGACCTCAGCGAGGACGAGGAAATGCTCAAGGCATTGGCCGAGCGTTTCGTCGACGACCATTACGATATCGATCGCCGCCGGGCCTATGTGGCCACGGACGAGGGATTTTCCCGCGCGAACTGGGACTTGCTGGGTGAACTCGGACTGATCGCAGCCCCCTTTCCCGAAGAATGCGGCGGCATGGGGCTTGATGCCACGGCCATCGCCACTGTGTTCGAAGCACTCGGTCGCGGGCTGGTGGTCGAACCGCTGATCGAGAATGTGCTTGTGGCGGGAACGCTTTTTGCCCGCACCGCGCCCGCAGATCTTGCTGGCGCATGGATGGACGACCTCGTTACGGGCGCGAAGCGTATCGCGCTGGCGCATTATGAAAACGGCAGCCGTGGGGGCAGCCTGTGGGTTGAAACGCGGGCCGATGACGGCGGCGAAGTCACGCTGATCGGCGCGAAATCGTGCGTCGTCGCGGGCGGCGGTGCGGATGGTTATGTCGTTACTGCGCGCACGGGCGGCGCGCCGGGCGATGCGCAAGGGTTGGGGCTGTATTTCGTCGCGGCGAACGCACCGGGGCTAACGACATCGCCGTGGCGCATGGCCGATGGCTCGGTCGCGGTAGCGCTGGGCCTGGAAGCCGTGCCCGCCGTGGCGCTGGATGGCGGGTTTGCCGATGTGATGCAGGTTTACGAACTCGCATCGCTCGCGCGGTCGGCCGAAGCGCTGGGCATCATGCAGCGGCTTTTCAACGATACGCTGGAATATCTGCGCACGCGCGAACAGTTCGGTGTGCCGCTGGGCACGTTCCAGGTGATTCAGCACCGCATGGCCGCGCAATATGCCGCGATCGAACAATCGCGCGCGCTGCTCAATCTGGCGATGGTGACGCAGGGAACGCCTGACTTCGCGCCAGCCGTGCTGGGCGTTCGTGCGTTCATCTCCCCCGCCTCGCTGGAACTGGGGCACGAGATGATTCAGTTCCACGGCGGCATGGGCGTGACTGACGAACTGATCATCGGGCATGGCCACAAGCGCCTGCTGGTGCTGTCACGCTGGCCCGAAGATCCCGAAGCCGCGCTCGATCGGTTCGCCAACGCGGCGTAAGGGTTGCCGAAATTCGCTGAAGGGCGAATTTCGGTGCGGTGCCGCAAGCCTTCCACGATCGCGGAAGGCACCACCAATCAAAACTGTGCTTTGATTCCGTCGATCACGAACTGCGCGGCGAGCGCGGCCAGCAGCACGCCGAGCAGACGGGTGATGACCGCCTCCACTCGCTCTCCCAGCAAGCGGATGATCGGCCGCGCGGCGACGAGCGCCAGGAAGCTGAGCAACATCACCACGCCGAGTGCGGCGAGGATGATCGCGGTTTGCTCAGGCCCTTGCGCACGCGCCGTCAGCAGCATGACCGAGGCGATCGAGCCCGGCCCCGCCAGCATCGGCATGGCCATCGGGAACACCGAAACGTCCTCCACATGCGGCTGGGCGGTGCGCACTTTCTCCGCCCGCTCCTCGCGCCGTTCAGTGCGTTTTTCGAACACCATGTCGAGCGCGATGAGGAACAGCATGATGCCGCCCGCAATGCGGAAGCTGTCGAGTTCGATGTGCAGCGCGCCCAGCAGGTCTTCACCGAACAAGGCGAACACGACGAGGATGCCGGTGGCGATTACGCAGGCTCGCGCCGCCATCACCAGCGCCTGCCGGTGCGTCGCGCTGGATGTGAGCCCAGCATAGATCGGCGCGCAGCCGGGCGGATCGATCACCACGAACAGCGTGACGAAGGCGGAGAGAAACAGTTCGAGCATCGATCAGCCTTCATTCTTCGCGATGTCGGCCTTGTCGAGCACCTGCACCATCGCGCCGTCCTTCCACAGCCACACCGTCCACAACCGGGTTCCGCCGGGCAGTACGGTTGAGCGCCATGCCAGCGTGCCGTCGTTCGATTGGCCGTCCTTGCTGTCCGATCCGGCAGGTGCGGTCAGTGGCGGGATCGGGCCAGCGAGTGGGCGTTGTGGCGGCTGCTTGTCATCCTTGGAAGGCGGCGGGCCGGTGCGATCGCGGCGGGGCGCGCAATCGGCGACTTTGCCTTCGATCCAGTCCGGCGCGGAAAGCGGGATGGCGAGATCGCCGCCCTGATCGAGCAGCCATTTGTAGCCGCCCTTTTTCTGCCGCTGCCATACTGTGGAGAACCAGCCATTGGTGGTGGCCTGAGAAGCACCGAAGGTGACCCCCGCGCTGCCATCGCAGCTGGTCCACGCGGCATGGGTCTGCCACTGCACCGCCTGCGCCGGATTGGCGCGCTTTTTCAGCCATGCCTTTGCCAAGGTGCGCTGCGGCACGAACATCTCGGCCGTTTCCGCCGCCGTTTCGTCGAACGCGGTCCATTGCCCCTTTTCGCGCGCCAGCCGGGCAAAGGCGATTTCGGCCGCGATCAGCGCACTGGGATTGCCGGCGGGCGTGATCGCGCCACCTTCGCCGCGCGGCGGGCGCTGGGCGGTGGCGGGAGCTGCTAGAGCGAGAAGGGCGAGCGGGAGGAGGCGCTTCATGGGGGCGAGCCTAGTCGAAGCGCCGCGCCGTCGCCACCCCTTCAGATCGCGTCGGCGGCCAGTTCCAGCCCGGCATTGCGGTGCGCGGCGACCAGCGCGTTGCGCAGCAGCACGGCGATGGTCATCGGACCGACGCCGCCCGGCACCGGGGTGATCGCGCCCGCGACTTGTGCCGCGCCGGCATAATCGACGTCGCCCACCAGCTTCGTCTTGCCCGGTTCTGCACCGGGAACGCGGTTGATGCCCACGTCGATCACGGTCGCTCCGGGTTTGATCCAGTCACCCTTTACCATTTCGGCGCGGCCCACAGCGGCCACCACGATATCGGCGCGGCGCACCACGTCCGGCAGATCCTTGGTGCGGCTGTGCGCGATGGTAACCGTGCAGCTTTCGGAGAGCAGCAGCTGCGCCATCGGTTTGCCGACGATGTTCGAGCGGCCGATGACCACCGCGTTCAGGCCCGACAGGCTGCCCAACCGGTCCTTCAGCAACATGATGCAACCCAGCGGTGTGCAGGGCACGAAGCCCGGCAAACCCACGGCGAGGCGGCCGGCATTGATAACGTGGAAGCCGTCCACGTCCTTGTCGGGCGAGATCGTGGCGATGACCTTCTGCTCGTCCATGTGGGAGGGCAGGGGCAACTGCACGAGGATTCCGTCGACGGCTGGATCGGCGTTCAGCTGTTCGACCACGGCGAGCAGGTCGGCCTCGCTGGTTTCGACGGGCAGCTTGTGCTCGAAGCTGGCCATGCCGGCTTCCAGCGTGCTTTTGCCCTTGCTGCGCACATAGACCTGGCTGGCAGGGTCTTCGCCCACCAGGACTACTGCAAGGCCCGCCTTGCGCCCGGCCTTGGTTTCAAACGCACGGGCAAGCTCACCCACGTGGCCGCGCAGGGTGGCGGCAAAGGCCTTTCCGTCGATTACGGCAGCAGTCATGAAAAATCTTCCGTTGGGGTCTCTATACCGACGAGGCAATGCCGCTCAGCAGGATCATCAGCAGGTTGAGGCCGATGATCAGCACCATCGGGCTGAGATCGATGCCGCCGGTATCGGGCAGGATCCTGCGAATCGGCTTGAGGATCGGATCGAGGATCGCGTTCAGCGCCTTCCAGATTGCAGCTACGGCGTTGTTGTGCATGTTCACGACGTTGAACGAGATCAGCAGGCCCAGCACGAACTGCACGATCACCACCACGGTGACGATCTGCACCAGGTAATTGATCATGGCGATGAGCGTGTACAGCAGCATGGGGGTTCCCTTCCCGACGGTCTGCTGCGCGCCTTAGCCGAGACGGGTCGTCAAGGGCAACCGGCACCGGACCAACGGCATTCAAGGCTCGATGGTGGTGCTTTCGATGTGCCAGCGCAATTGTTCCTCGCTGGCACCGTCCACGTCGTTCACCCGGCGGATCACGATCTCGCCGCGCACGGTGCGCGGGCCATCGATGATGCGGATAGGGGCGGTGTAATAAAGCGAGCCGGCGGCCCCTTCCTGATCGCCCTTCCCCACCGTCACCTTGGGATCGAGCAGGCTCGACCATTTGGCGGCGAACGCCTTCTCCGAAAGCCCGGAACGGGTGCCCTTGTCGCCCCAATAGGCGCGAGCGGTCGCCCAGTCGCGGGTTTCGACTGCCTTGGCCCAGTCGGCCAGCACTTCCACCGGATCACGCGATTGCGATGGCTGTCCCGGCGTCGCGATCTCTGCCGTGGGCGTGGCGCTGGGGGAGGGGGTGGGTTCGGCCGATGGCGCTTCGAACGGCGTGGCACCGACGGCTGCGGACGTTGTCGCTTCGGGCACGGGCGCGGCCGGTTGCTGGCGGTCGCACCCGGCAAGGTTGATGGCGAGGGCGGAAACGAGCGCGGTGACGGAGCAGGATCGGATCATGCGGCTGGGACGCGCGATCCGCTTAAAGGTTCCGGAGTCGGGCAAGTTCACTTGCGGATGAGGGTGCCCGCACCGCGCGAGGTAAACACTTCCAGCAGCATCGCGTGCGGCACCCGGCCATCGAGCACAACTGCCGCCTCGCAGCCCGCCTCCACCGCGTGGACGCAGGTTTCGAGCTTGGGGATCATCCCGCCGCTGATCGTGCCGTCCTCGGCCAGCCGGGCGATGTCCGCCGGGGTCAGGTCGGTCAGCAGCTGCTTGTCCTTGTCGAGAACGCCCGGCACGTCGGTCAGCAGGAACAACCGCGATGCGCCGAGCGCAGCGGCAATCGCGCCCGCCATCGTATCGGCGTTGATGTTGTAAGTCTGCCCGTCCACGCCAGCGCCGATGGGGGCGATCACCGGGATCATGCCCGCGCTGCTGGCGGTGTGGATGATCGTGGGATCGATCACGCTGGGTTCGCCGACGAAGCCCAAGTCGATCTCGCGTTCGATGTTGCTATCGGGATCGCGGGTGGTCCGCTGCACCTTGGTGGCGGTGACAAGGCCGGCATCCTTGCCCGAAATGCCCAGCGCCTTGCCGCCGGCCTGCGAGATCCAGCTGACCAGTTCCTTGTTGATCGCGCCGCACAGCACCATTTCGGCAATGTCCGCCGTGGCCTGATCGGTGACGCGAAGGCCATCAATGAAGCGCGATTCGACACCCAGCTTCTTCAGCATCGCGCCGATCTGCGGGCCGCCGCCGTGCACGACCACGGGGTTGATACCCACGGCCTTCAGCAACACAACGTCTTCGGCAAAATCGCGCGCGGCTTCGGGATCGCCCATGGCGTGGCCGCCGTATTTGACCACAAAGGTCTTGCCGGCATAGCGCTGAAGATAAGGCAGCGCCTCGATCAGCGTTTCGGCCTTGGCCAGCATGGCGGTGCGGTGAGCCGCGAAGGCGGGATCGTTGAGCAAGTCGGTCATAACGCCCGCGCCCTTACGCTTCCTGCGGTGAATTTGAAGTGTTTT
>DAICYJ010000186.1 GCA_027311705.1 Novosphingobium sp.
GTTCCACAGCGCGGGCCCTTCCTGCACGCGGGCGAGCATGTTGTCCCAGCGTTCGGACCAGAATTCGCTCGCGGCAGTATAGCGCGACAGATTTTGCGCGCCGTGGCGATTGCGCGCGGCGAGGAGGTAGACGGTCAGGCGCTCGTCGTATTTGCGGGAGGTGTGGACCAGTTCGCCATTGCGGAAATGCGGCACTTCGACGCCGTGCAGCGCGCGTTCGAGCGCGGTCTGCGCCAGTTCATCATAGCCATGCTGGAACGCGGTTTCCCACGCGATATCGAAAGGTTCGCCCTTCAACCGCGCGCGCAGGCGATAGGCGGCCTGCCGGCTCATGCCGACGGACGCCGCGGCGGCGGCGACGCTGTGGGTTGCGGCAAGTTCGCGCAGGAATTGGGCCATCTTGGGCTTGGTCCAGCGATCGGGGTGCGGTTCGCGCTGGCCGCGCGGGGGCTTGGTCGTATCCATGGGGATGGATATAACCTATTTGGTACGCTGTAGGACAGGGGGAGATTGCGCCTAACCAGCCCACCCCCAACCCCTCCCGCAAGCGGGAGGGGAGCGAGACTTGCGCTTGCGCAGCAGGCGTTAGTCGCAGCGGGGTGGGCTTGGCGCTACTCCGCGAGTTTGCCAAGGACGCCGCGATCTTCAGCGATGATGCGATCTGCCACGGCCAAATTTTCGGCAAATGCCGGATCGCTGGTCGTGAGGCGAAGTCCCCCAGGCACAGCGGTGACATGAAGCGTATCGCCGACCCCCGCGCCGAAGTGCGCGAGCAATTCGTCGGGCAGGACGATGGCGGCGGAATCGCCGAAGCTGATGATCTTGACCGCGATGTTTACACGCACCTTGTCGCGTTCGGCTCGCTGCGACACAAATCACGATGCTGGCGAAATGGATCGAACATCATGGCTGAACTGACCCACGAACAATTCGAAGCGGCCAACGAGTTGGGCCGGATCATCCGGGCCACCCAGCCCCACGCCAAGGCCGCGCGCTATGATCCGAAGACGGCAGCCGCACGGGCGAACGAGGCCGAGGGTGGGAGGCCGAGGAAGGCGGTGTGAATTGACATTTTATCTGTCGTCAGATCGCAGGCTATGTTCACCGCAAATTTGAAAAATCGAGTCATCTGAATGACTTAGATCTGTTGACTAAGTCACTGATTCTGCTATTTTTTAGCGATGGATACTACATACAATTTGAATGGTGGCTTCAAGCCAACAATGAAGCGCTTCGCTGATCTGAACGGCCCGGATTTTTTCCCGACACCTGCTTGGGCGACGGAAGCACTCATTGATAACGAGAACTTTCAGGGCGGGATTTGGGAATGTGCTTGTGGAAATGGCGCTATGTCCGAAGTCCTAAAGCAAGTCTCGCATTCAACCTTCAGCAGTGACCTTTATGATCGTGGCTATGGAGAAGCGGGCATCGATTTTCTTGACGCAAATATCAAGCACGACAACATAGTGACTAACCCCCCGTATAACGCTGCGGAAGGATTTGTTGAGCGCGGTCTGGAACTGGCGAATAGAAAATTCGCATTGCTGTTACGATTGGCATTTTTGGAGGGTGCAAATCGACAGCGAACGATTTTTTCAAAAGCGCCGCCAGCCAGAGTCTGGGTCTTCAGCGAGCGAATTACTTTTTATCCCGCCGGGGCTGAAGTAAAGGGCTCGGGAACAACAGCTTATGCGTGGTTTGTTTGGGACAAGAATGCCCCAAACTCCACAGAGCTTAAATGGTTGAAGCCGGGATATAAGAAGAATTCGAATGCGTCGAAAGCCGATTTAGAACCCGAGTTGTTTTAACCGCGCCTTGCCTAAGTGAGTCGCCCGATACCCTCGACGAGAGACGTGTTCGAGTAGGCCATCTGTAATAAAATTTCCATCTGCGCCATGATGCGATCTAATGTTGCGAATTAGCTGATGCCACATTGGTTCGCCGGGCCGAGTAACCGAAGGTGCCACGTCGCCAGGTGTGAGATTTACAAAGTTCGGAACGCTTTGTCGGGCGCGATTAAAAGTGCAAATTTCGTTTGGCTGCGCGGCAGCAATTCGTAACACGGCAAGTGCTACGTCGTTTTCAGTTGCTCTCGGCATTTAGGCCCCCGGAGATTGCGCTCACACTAACCAGCGCAATCTGGCTTTGCCTACTACATCTTTCAAGGGGTCTTCTGAAAATTCGAAAATTTCCGTTGAAAAATACTGCCTATAGTTGTCACGTACGAGAGATTAAGAACGGACCTTGGGTATCATGTCCCGTGCACGAGGCATGATACCCTCCTTAGCGCCAAGGTGCTTTGATACTACTCCGCCGCCGGCAGGTAAAGCTCACTTCCCGCCAACCGGTACTTCTCGCTCATTTCCGCCATGCCCTTTTCGGCATCCTCGGCGGCCACGAACGTGCCGACTTCGGCGTTCTGCTTGGCGGCGAAGTCGCGGACTTCCTGGGTGATTTTCATCGAGCAGAACTTGGGGCCGCACATGGAGCAGAAGTGCGCGGTTTTCGCGCCTTCGGCCGGCAGGGTCTGGTCGTGGTACTGCTCGGCGGTGTCCGGATCGAGCGACAGGTTGAACTGGTCGCGCCAGCGGAAATCGAAGCGGGCGCGGCTGAGGGCATCGTCGCGCAGCTTGGCCGCCGGGTGGCCCTTGGCGAGATCGGCGGCGTGGGCGGCGAGCTTGTAGGTGACCACGCCGACTTTCACGTCATCGCGATCGGGCAGGCCGAGGTGTTCCTTGGGCGTTACGTAACACAGCATCGCCGTGCCGAACCAGCCGATCATCGCGGCGCCGATGCCGCTGGTGATGTGGTCGTATCCCGGCGCGATATCGGTGACGAGCGGGCCCAAGGTGTAGAACGGGGCTTCGCCGCAGGCGGCCAGCTGCTTGTCCATGTTCTCCTTGATCTTGTGCATCGGCACGTGGCCGGGGCCTTCGATCATCACCTGCACGTCCTGTTCCCAGGCGCGCTTGGTCAGTTCGCCAAGGGTGTAAAGTTCGGCGAACTGGGCTTCGTCGTTGGCATCGGCGATGGAGCCGGGGCGCAGGCCATCGCCGAGGCTGTAGGCGATGTCATAGGCCTTCATGATCTCGGTAATGTCGTCGAAGTGTTCGTAGAGGAACGATTCCTTGTGATGCGCGAGGCACCACTTGGCCATGATGCTGCCGCCCCGGCTGACGATGCCGGTAACGCGCTTGGCCGTCATCGGGATATAGGGCAGGCGCACGCCGGCGTGGATGGTGAAGTAATCGACGCCCTGTTCGGCCTGTTCGATCAGGGTATCGCGGAAGATCTCCCACGTCAGATCCTCGGCCACGCCGTCGACCTTTTCCAGCGCCTGATAGATCGGCACGGTGCCGATCGGCACGGGGCTGTTGCGGACGATCCATTCGCGCGTGTCGTGAATGTTGCGGCCGGTGCTGAGGTCCATCACCGTATCCGCGCCCCAGCGGATCGACCAGACCATCTTGTCGACTTCGCTGGCAACGTCGGAAGCCACCGCAGAATTGCCGATGTTGGCGTTGATCTTGACCAGGAAGTTGCGGCCGATGGCCATCGGTTCGGTTTCGGGGTGGTTGATGTTGTTGGGGATGATCGCCCGGCCGCGCGCCACTTCGTCACGTACGAATTCGGGCGTTACGTAATCGGGGATTGAGGCGCCCCAATCCTGACCGTCGCGGATTGCCGCGTCCTTCATCTGCTTGCGGCCGATGTTTTCGCGGATGGCGACGTATTCCATTTCGGCGGTGACGATGCCTTTGCGGGCATAGTGCATCTGGCTGACGTTATGGCCTGCCTTGGCGCGCAGGGGGCGCTGGATCACATTGGGATAGGCGGGCACGCCGGCGGAACGGTCCGGGCCCTTCAACCCGTTATCCTCGGGCTTGACTTGGCGGGCGGCGTATTCTTCCACGTCACCACGGGCCATGATCCAGTCGCGGCGCAGCTGTGGCAGGCCGGCGGCGATATCGATGGTCGCCTTGCTGTCTGTGTAGGGGCCGGAGGTATCGTAGACGCGCAGCGGCGGCTCGCCCGCCGACGCTTCGAGCGCGATTTCACGCATGGCGACGCGCAGATCGGGGAAATTGGGCGATTCCACGTGGATCTTGCGGCTGCCACGGATGGGGCCGGTGGTGACGCCGATTTCGAGCTTGGAATTGATGTCAGCCATGCGCGTTCCTTATCGGGGCGGATGGCAGGCGCGGATCGAGGACCGGCCCTTCCCTCCGCCCGTGCTAACGGGTTCAGGTTCGACGGGTCGGGCTGCGTGACCAGCCCCTCTCAGCCAGACACTGGCTCCCCGGGGTATGGGCGGACCATAGGCAGTCGGGCGCGGCGCGTCCAGCCCTGCAAATGCACAGGAATAATGGTACGATCAGGGAGCGGAATGCAGCCGGTCACGTTGTGGGTGCACGCCCGCCCTTGCCGGGCAGAGCATTGATGGAGGAGATGCCAATGTCGCCACGCAAACTTACGATGGGCGCGGTCGCCGCGCTGGGCCTGTCGCTTGCGTTCGCCGGCCCTGCCCTGGCGCAGAGCACGATGGACGCCTCCAAGCTGTCGATCTGTTCGGCCACGATCACCGACCACTGCATCAATCGCGGCGAATCGCAGCGGATCGGCGCGCACAAAGTGGTCCGTCACCGCGCGACTGCGCACCGCGTGAAGAAGCATCGCCGGCATCATGGTACGCATCGCGTCGCCCGCCCGGTGGTGCGCAAGATGTAGCCCGCAGGGGCAGGAGCGAAAGGGCCGGTTGCGCGGGTGGCGCGATGGGCCTAATCGCGAATGACGATGCAAAGCACGAATTCAGCGCGCCGCTGCGATATTGCCATCCTCGGCGGGGGACTGGCCGGGGGGCTGATCGCGCTGGCGCTGGCGCGCCATCGGCCGGAGCTGACCGTGCTGCTGGTCGAGCAGGAAGAGAAGCTCGGTGGCAATCACGTGTGGTCGTTTTTCGGGACGGACGTGGCCAAGGCCGGGCGCGATCTGCTGGGGCCGATCGTGGCGGCGGCTTGGCCCGGCTATACGGTGCGGTTTCCGGGGCACGAACGTGAGCTTTCCACATCGTACTACGCCATGACAAGCGCGCGGTTCGATGCCGCGTTGCGCAAGGCACTGCCGGCCAGCGACATCATCACCGGCGCGCGGGTGGTGGCGTGCAGCGCACGGACCGCAACGCTGAGCGATGGTACGCGGATCGACGCGAGTGGCGTGATCGATGCACGCGGCATTCGCAATCTTGGCCATCTTACAGGTGGTTGGCAGAAGTTTCTTGGACAGGTTCTGAAGTTGTCTGCGCCACATGGGCTGGACCGGCCCGTGGTGATGGATGCTACCGTCGACCAGTTGGATGGCTATCGCTTCGTCTATCTGCTGCCCTTCACGCCCGATACGGTCTTTGTGGAAGACACCTATTATTCGGATTCGCCGACGGTGGACCGGGTGCAGATTGCCGAGCGCATTGCCGATTATGTGCGGGCGAACGGCTGGCAGGTGGAAAGCGTGCTGGGCGAAGAACAGGGCGTGCTGCCAGTGGCGGGCGGCGGGG
>DAICYJ010000206.1 GCA_027311705.1 Novosphingobium sp.
CGACTATGAAGTGGCGGAACTGGTCCGCAAGAAAACCGAGGCCTGCGTCACCGCCATCGTCTTTGGCGATGACGAATCCCAGCAGGGCATCGCGCCCACCGTGGTCGATGCCGATGGCAACCGGGTCGAGCAGTTCGAGCCCGGGCTGATCGCCTATGCACGCGGCGGCAAGGACATCCGCTTCAACCAGCCGTCCGCCACCGGCGGCTATGGCGAATACAAGCGGGCCAGCCTGCACACCATCTCGGCCGGGTTCAGGGTGCCCTATGAATTGCTGACCGGCGATCTCAGCCAGGTCAACTATTCCTCGATCCGGGCCGGGTTGGTCGAGTTCCGCCGCCAGATCGACGCGGTGCAGTGGCAGCTCTTCATCCCGATGTTCTGCGCCCCGGTGTGGCGTTGGTTTACCGAAGCGGCATGGGCAGCGGGCCAGATCCCCACACCCGACGTGCCGGTCGAATGGTCACCGCCGAAGTTCGAAGCCGTCGATCCGCAGAAGGACGCGATGGCCAACCTGCTGTCGATCCGGTCCGGCACCATGACGTTGGCCGAGGTGATCGCCCGTCAGGGTCGCAACCCCGACGCCGTGCTGGCGGAAATCGCCGCCACCAATGCCAAGCTCGATGCCCTCGGCCTCGTCCTCGACAGCGACCCGCGCCGAGTGACCAAGACCGGCAGCGCCCAGACGAGCGACCCGGCCAGTGAAACTGCCGACCCCCAATCCGACGCAGAGGAGAAATAGGGCCATGCCCAACACGATCATGGCGGCACCGGTCGCCCTTCCGATGCAACTGCGGCGCGCGCCCATCCTGCCCGCGACCGTCAATACCGAGACCCGCTCGGTCGATGTGGTCTTCACCACCGGCGCGGCCGTCCGGCGGCGGCGCTGGACCGGCTGGGACACATCCGTTCCCTTCGATGAGATCCTCGACGTCAGCGACAGGGCGGTGGATCTGACCCGCCTCAATGCAGGTGCACCGGCGCTCGACAGCCATTCCGTCTGGTCCTCGCATTCGCAGGTGGGTGTGGTCGAGCGCGCCTGGATCGAGGGCAAGGAAGGCAAGGCCACCATCCGCTTCCCCCGTGAAGGGCTGGACCACGCGGCTGACCGAATGTTCGGCCTGATCAGCGACGGCATCATCCGCAACGTCTCGGTTGGCTATTCCATCGAGAGGGTGAAGGTGGTCGAGCCCGCAGCCAAGGGCGAGGTCGAGCAACGCATCGTCGAGCGCTGGACCCCGCTCGAGGTCAGCTTCGTGACCGTTCCCGCCGATCCCCGCGCGCAGGTGCGCGCTGCCGATCAGGCCAATTTTCCCGTCGAAATCATCGACACCCGCATGCAAAAGGAGGCATCCATGCCTGAGAGCACGACCACCGTGGCCGGGGATGTCCCCGCCAGCACCGAGGCCCGCCAGCAGCCTGTCGCGACCCCGGCACATCCCGAACCGCATGCCTCGCGTATGCCGGAACTGACTCCTGCGCCCGACGCCGAGGCCATCGCAACCCGCGCCCGCGAGGCCGAACGCGACCGCGTCTCCACCATCTATGATCTGGCGGGCCGACTGAACCTTGAACGCGGGTTTGCCGACGATTTGGTCAAGCGCGGTGTCACCGTCGATGAATCCCGCCGTCTGATCCTGGATCAGGTTGCCGCGAAATCGGACGAGACCCGCACCTTCCCGCATGTCTCGATCCCCCTCGGCGGCCGCGACGAACGCGTGACCCGCCGCGACGCCGTGGCCAATGCGCTGCTGCACCGCTACAGCCCCACGCTGTTCCAGCTGGACGACTCTGCCCGCCAGTACCGTGGCATGTCGCTCCTGGAACTGGCCCGCGAAAGCCTGACCAACGCCGGGGTGAACACGCGGGGCCTGTCGCGCGACGAGGTGGCGACGCGGTCGCTGCATTCCACCTCCGACTTCCCCGAAATCCTGTCAGCCGTTACCAACAAGACGCTGCGCCAGGCCTACGAGACCTATCCCCGCACCTTCATGCTGTTCTGCCGCCAGGTGCTGGCCACTGACTTCAAGGCGATGAACCGGGTCCAACTGGGGGAAGCACCGCAACTGCTAGAAGTGGGCGAAAGCGGCGAATTCAAGCGCGGCACGCTCGGCGAGAGCAAGGAAAGCTACAAGGTCAAGACCTATGGCCGGGTGGTCGCGATCACCCGCCAGACGTTGATCAACGACGATCTGGATGCCTTCACCCGGATCCCGGCGATGTACGGCAACTCCATCGCCCAGCTGGAATCGGATGTGGTCTGGGGCATCATTACCGCCAACCCGGCGATGGCCGACGGCAACGCGCTGTTCCACACCACCCACAAAAACCTGGCCGGAACCGGCACGGCGCTGGCCGTCGATGCGGTGGGGGCTGCCCGGGCGGCGATGGCGCTGCAGACCGGCTTCGACAAGAAGACCGTGCTGAACATCCGCCCGGCCTTCCTGATCGTGCCCGCCGCGCTGGAACTGAAGGCGGAACAGCTGGTGGCGCAGAACCTTGTGCCCGCCGACAGCACCAAGGTCGTGCCGCAGTCGATCAGGACGCTCTCGCCCATCAGCGAGCCCCGGCTGGATGCTGCCAGCGCTACCGCCTGGTATCTCGCGGCCAGCCCCAACCAGATCGACACCATCGAGTATGCCTACCTGGAGGGCCAGCAGGGTGCCTATATCGAGACCCGCAACGGCTTCGATGTCGACGGCGTGGAGATCAAGTGCCGCCTCGACTTCGGGGCCAAGGCCATCGACTGGCGCGGCCTTTACAGAAATCCCGGCGCGTAAGCCGGGACAATTCCCTCACCTGAACCCTGACAGGCGGCCGTCGCGCCGCCTGTCTCCATGTTCGCGAAAGGAAATCCGCGATGAAGAACTACGTCCAGCCCGGCAAGACCATCACCCTGACCGCGCCCTATGCCGTCACTTCCGGCGATGGCCTGCTCGTGGGCTCCGTCTTCGGCGTCGCCGCCGGTACCGCCGCCCTCAGCGAAGCGGTCGAGACAGCACTCGTCGGCGTCTACGATCTGAAGAAGGTCGCGTCGCAGGCTTGGGCCGCGGGCGACAGGATCTATTGGGACAACACCGCCAAGCAGACCACCAAGACCCTGACCGCGAACACGCTGATCGGCGTGGCGACCGAGGCCGTGGCGGGCGGTGCCACCGACCTGATCGGCCGGGTACGGCTGAACGGCGCGTTCTGATGAGCGCCTTTGCCGCTGCCGTCGGCGCGCTCTTCGTCGACCCGAACATGGGGCGGGATGCGGTCTATACTGCCGATGGCGGCGCGCCCGTTCTGGTGCGCGTCGTCGCCCGGCGTGCCGATGCCATCACCGACTTCGGCGATGCCCGGCTCTGGTCGGAAACCACGCGCATCGACCTGCGCGTCGCCGAGGTGCCGAACCCGCGCCCCGGCGACCGGATCGAGATCGACGGCGACGCATTCCTTATTCAGGGCGAGCCCGTCCGGGATCGCGAGCGGCTGGTCTGGACTGTCGATCTGCGTCCGGCGTGATGGCAATGAAACTGAAACTCGCCATCGATCCGGACATCGTCGCCCTGATGGCAGCCGAGGTCGCAGCGGGCGAGCGCGCTGTCACCACCGCCATGCGCGAGGCGGGCACCGGCCTGAAATCCGCCTGGCGCACCCAGATCACCGGCGCGGGACTGGGTATGCGCCTCGCCAACTCGATCCGTTCTGCCAGCTTTCCAAAGTCCGGCGAAAGCCTGAACGCGGCGGCGCTGGTCTGGTCCAACGCCCCGGCGATCATCGGCGCGCATGATACCGGCCCGCTGATCCGGTCAAAGAACGGGTTCTGGCTCGCGATCCCTACGCCAGCCGCAGGCAAATCCACGCGCGGAGGCCGGATCACCCCCGGCGAATGGGAACGCCGCACCGGCCTGCGCCTGCGGTTCATCTACCGCCGCAGGGGGCCGAGCCTATTGGTGGCCGAAGGAAGGTTGAACACCAAGGGTCGTGCGGTGGCATCAAAGTCGAAAACCGGCAGGGGCGTCGTTACCGCGCCGATTTTCCTGCTCGTGCCACAGGTCAAGCTACAGAAGCGGCTGGATCTGGCGCGGGATGCGGAACGTGCGGTTGACGGAGTGCCGGGGTTGATCGTGGCGAACTGGGTGGAGGGGAAGTTGTAACGCTTCCTTTTCAGACCTTGTCCCAGTTTACTGCGCTCACGCCAATGGTCGCTTCGGGAAGCCAAAAAACTTAATCCCAGACTGCCTATCATCTCACTTGTTACTTGGGATCACCCGGCAGCCAAATTTTCCGTTTTGGCTCTTCGACTGAATCTTTCTCTTCCTTCAGATACTTGAATATTCCAAATGCAAAACCGGCTACACCGGACAGGGCTGATATCCAGCCAGGGCCGAGGTCACGGGTTGCGGCTAAAGAAATTGCATTTTGGAAGTTCAACCACCAAAGCGCCGAGTAAAGCAGAGGTATGAGTATTCCCTGCATCACAATAAACGCAGCTGCAAAAATTCTCAAAATTTTTGCCGTGCGTGACTTGAGGCGAAAATCGTATATGGAAAGGACTGCTATCACGCCAAAAAATGCCATGGGGATATTTATCAAAGCTTGCATTGATCTTGTCGAAAACGCATCTTCACTTGCGTAACTCGCTGCAGATAGCGGTAACAATATCAGAACAGACAAAGCGATCAATGCCAAGCTGACCTTTTTTGGCACCGATCCGTTCCAGACTAACATTGTCGCAGCCAGACCACCTGCAAAGCTCAATATCACAAACCCAAGACTGGTGTAGATATCATGATCTTTCAAATAAAAGACGCTACTCTGGGGGTAACCGGAGCCTGTAATGTTGCTGGGTACTCCGGTCGGGATGAAAGATCGGAAAGCACCGTAACCGACCCAAACGGACCAAATAACAAGACCTGCGAATACAGCGATTCCCGCAAAGACTGCTATTATTCTTCGAGCGGTGATTGACACATCGACCTCCGTTCACGTCGAAATCTGCCCACGATGCATGAAAGCTCTCTCGCATCGTCGATCTTCATGGATTCAGGCTATCAGATCGAGATGAAGTACACACCTGATCAAATCACCACTGCGACATAGCAGGATCCAATGCCCACACCACGCGAAACCATCCTCGCCGCGCTGCACGCGCGGCTTTCGGCGCTGCCCGCCACCGCCCTGCGCGGTGACGTGCTGCCCGAACGCGTGCCCGCGGCGGGTCTTATGATTTTGCGCGACGGTGAACCGGGGGAGCCGGAAGTGACGCTGTCGCCGCTGCGTTACCACTACCAGCACAGGGCCGAGATCGAGGCGGTCGTGCAGGGCACCACCCGTGACACCGCCTTCGACACGCTCTGCGCCAGCATCGGCGGTGCGATCGCCGCCGACCGGACGCTGGGCGGCCTCTGCGATTGGGTTGAGGCAGAAGCGCCACGCCCGGTCGATCTGGCGGTCGAGGGTGCTGCCAGCCTGAAGGCCGCCGTCATCACGGTGGTTTTGCACTATTCGCTGGCCGATTCTCTCGGCTGACAATCCAACATCGAGGAGACCAACATGGCACGCGCACAAGGGGCGCGGGCGCAGATGGCGCTTGCGTTCGAGACAGTTTACGGCACCCCACCGGGGTCGGGTTATACCCAGATGCCCTTCATCACCAGTTCGCTGGCGGCTGAGCAGCCACTGCTGGCATCCGAGCTTCTGGGCTATGGCCGCGATCCCCGCGCGCCCTTGCTGGATGCGATCACCACGGATGGCGATGTCGAAGTGCCGATCGATGCCGCGGGCTTCGGCTTCTGGCTCAAGGCGGCGTTCGGTTCACCGACGACCGCAGGCACCGTCGCGGCCACCGGGGCAATCACCTTCTCCGCCCAGCCCGCCGTCAACAGCACGCTGACGATCAATGGCACCGCCTTCACCTTCGTGGCCTCGGGCGCTACGGGCAACCAGGTCAACATCGGTGCCAACCTGGCCGCCACCATGACCGCGCTGGCCGTGGCTTTGAACGCCAGTGTCGTCGCTGGCGTGGCACTGGCGACCTACACCGGCACGGCCACCGCGCTGACCATCGTGTTCGACGTCCTCGGCAGCACCGGAAACACCTTCACGCTGGCGGCGTCCGTTTCCCCCGCCTCCAACGGCACGGTGTCGGCGGCAACCCTCACGGGCGGCTTGAATTCGCACACATTCATGTCGGGCAGTTGGACGCTGCCCAGCATGTCCATCGAAGTAGGCATGCCGGAGGTGCCGCGCTTTGCCATGTATTCCGGCTGCGTCCTGGATGCGCTTTCCTGGCAGATGGAGCGCTCCGGCCTTCTCGGTGCCAAGGCGATGCTGGTGGCGCAGGGGGAGGCCATCGCGGGTGCCACAGCCGCAGGCACACCCGCCGCGATTGCCCTGAAGCGGTTCGGCCATTTCAACGGCGCGATCAAGCGTGACGGGGTAGCCTTGGGCAACATCGTCTCGGCAGACCTGACCTATGCCAACAATCTGGACCGGATCGAGACCATCCGCTCGGATGCCAAGATCGACGGCGCGGATCCGACCATTGCGGCTCTGACCGGCAAGATCGAGGTGCGCTTCGCCGACACCACGCTCTTGACCCAAGCCATCAACGGCACGGCGGCAGCATTGGAATTCAGCTACGTGCTGCCGAGCGGCGAGAGCCTGACCTTGACCGCCCATGCCGTCTATCTGCCCCGCCCGCGCATCGAAATCAAAGGCCCCAAAGGCGTCCAGGCGTCCTTCGACTGGCAAGCAGCCCTCGCCGTCAGCCCCGCCCGCATGTGCACCGCCGTCCTCGTCAACTCCGTTGTGGGATACTGATCATGATCCGACTGAACCTGACTGCCGCGCCTACGTGGCTGACCCTCGCACCCGGCCTTCGGCTGCAGGTAGCACCCCTGACCACCGCGCTGATGGTTTCGGCGCGTGCCGATCCTGCCATCGAAGACCTGCCGGACACCGCCACCCAAGAAGAACTGGCTCTCGCCATGGCCAAGGCCGTGGCCCGCCGCGCCGTGCTGGATTGGGAAGGGGTCGGCGATGACGCGGGCGATGTCGTGCCGATTTCGCCGGAAGGCATCGACGCCTTGCTGGAAGTCTGGCCCGTCTTCGAGGCGTTCCAGACCCAGTACGTCGCCAAGGGTCTGATCCTGGACGCGGAAAAAAACGTCTCCGCGCCCTTGCCGAATGGTCCTTCGGCGGGGGCGACAGCTACTGCGCGGCCTGCACGGGACGGTGCCCCGACTGCCCTGCAAGACTGAACCGGCCGCAGACGGAAGATGGCTGGCAGGTCTGGGATCTGGTCGGTCGCCTTGGCGGCCAGCTGCGGGTCATCCCCGGCGCGGTGCTGGGCTGGGACATGGGCGCAGCCCTCGCAATGGCGCAGGCCCTTGGGATCGACACCCTCATCGCCGCCGAACTGCTGCCCGAGATCGAGGCGGTGATGGTGCGCAAGCTCAACGAACAGATCGGAGAGGGACATGGCTGAAAAACGGGTCAGTGTCCGGCTTGTCGCAGAGGGCGGCCGCCAGGTGCGCGCCGAGTTGGAAGGCATAGGGGATGCGGGCGCGCGGGGCTTTGGCCGCCTGTCGACCGAGATGGAAATGGCCAATGCCAGGCTCGGCAGCTTTGCCCGGAAGGCCGGGATTGCGCTGGCGGCGGTGACGGCTGCTGCAGCGGCTGCAGGCGTGGCGATGGTCCGCTCGGGGCTCGAGGTCATCGGCGCTCAGGCCGACATGGCGGCCTCGCTCCGCACCACTGTGGAAAGCCTGCAAGTGCTGACATGGGCTGGGGAACTGGCCGGTGTCTCGATGGGCGAGATCGAACAGGCCACCAAGAAGCTGACCACGCGGCTGTCCGAAGCGGCGGCGGGGTCGGGATCGGCGGTGGGGGCACTGCAGCGGTTGAACCTGACGGCCGCCGAACTGCGGGCGTTGCCGCTCGACCAGCGCATTGTCGCCATTCAGGAAGCGCTGAACCGGTTTGTGCCCGAAGCGGAACGGGCTGCTGTCGCCTCTGACCTTTTCGGTGACAAGGCCGCATTGGCCTTCCTGCGCATCGACTCTGCCACTCTGCGGGAGGCGGCGCAGGACGTGCAGGATTTCGGGGTGGCGGTCAGCGCGGCTGACGCGGCGCAGATCGAACGTACCGGCGATGCCATCGCCAAGCTCAGCCTGATCTGGCTGGGCCTCACCAACCGCCTGACGGCCGCCGTCGCCCCGGCGCTGGAGACAGTGGCGAATGCGCTGGCCGATATGGCGCGCGGCACCGGACCAATTGGGAGCGCAATCACCGCAGTCTTCGAAAACCTCGCGCGGCTCGGCACTTATGTTGCGACCTTCGCGGCCTTCATGGCGGGTCGCTGGGTGGCCGGGCTGGCCGTTGCCGCCGTGTCTGTCCGTGGCCTCGCCACGGCGCTGGTTTTCCTGCGCGGGGCGCTGATCCGGACCGGGATCGGGGCGTTGATCGTCGGCGCGGGGGAACTGGTCTATCAGTTCTCGCAACTTTTGACCCGGGTGGGCGGCGTGGGCGAAGCGTTCCGCCTGCTCGGCGATCTGGCCAAGGAGGTCTGGTCGCGCATTGGTCTGTCGCTCGACGCCGCACTCGCCAACATGGCCGCTGGCTGGGAGGGTATGAAGGCGGCCGGGCTGTCAGCGCTGGAAGGTACCTTCGCGGGCGTCGTCAGCTTTGGCGACCGGACGGCGGCGATCTTCCAAGGGGCCTATGATGCCGCCGTGGCGATCTGGGGAAGTCTGCCCGACGCCATCGGTGATTTTGCCTTCCAGGCTGCGAACGAGCTGATCTCTGGCGTCGAGGCGATGCTGAACGGCGTCGTCACGCGCATCAACAATTTCATCAACGGGTTGAACGCGGCACTGGACCTGCTGCCCGACTGGGCGGTCGGCGAAGGCGGGGTGCGGATCGGCACGCTGGACCCAGTGGAATTGGCGCGGATCGGCAACCCGTTCGAGGGGGCGGCGACAGCGGCCGGGGCTGCCGCAGCGGATGCCTTCTCGGCCGCGCTGTCGCAGACTTATCTGGAACCGCCCGACCTCGGCCTCGGGGCAATGGCTGATGATGCGCGCGCTCGTGCAGATGGCTATCGCGAGGCCGCTGGCATGCTGGCCGATGCCGCCGGTCGTCCGCTGGCCAGCTGGCAGGCGTTGAAGGATGCCGTGACCGGCACCGGTGCCGAGGCTGAAGCCGCGCTGGCAGACGCAGCCAGTTCGGCCGATGCGCTCAACACCGAACTGGACG
This sequence comes from Novosphingobium sp., assembly GCA_027311705.1. Taxonomy (GTDB): domain Bacteria; phylum Pseudomonadota; class Alphaproteobacteria; order Sphingomonadales; family Sphingomonadaceae; genus Novosphingobium. The sequence goes on from DAICYJ010000206.1 coordinate 9,247, forward strand.
ACACCGCAGCCGCCGCCGGAAGTGCGGGCGCAGCGGCGCGCGACGCCGGGGCTGAAGCTGCCGCAGGGGCTGACAAGGCCGCAACTGGCTGGGGCGCAGTCACTGCGGCGCTCGCCGACTATGCTTCCAAGGCGCGCGACATCGGCGGAGATATCGGGAGCGCGCTGGTCGGGGCCTTCACCTCGGCCGAGAACGCCGTGGGTGAGTTCGTCAAGACCGGCAAGCTCGACTTCCGCGATCTGGTCACGTCGATGATCGCCGATCTGGCCAAACTGGCGGCGCGGACTTTCATCCTCGGCCCCATAGCTAACGCCTTATCCGGAGCCCTCGGCGGCGCGGGCGGGCTCTTCGCCAACATCCTGCACGCCGGTGGCATGGTCGGATCGCCGGGCCCGGGCCGCATGGTTCCGGCCACGACTTTTGCGGGTGCCCCGCGCATGCATGCGGGCGGTTGGGCGGGGATCAAGCCCGACGAAGTTCCGGCAATCCTGCAACGCGGCGAGCGCGTGCTCTCGCGCCGGGAAGCGGCGGGTTACGGCCAAGGCCAGTCCAGCGCGCCCTCCGTCAACGTCACCATCATGGCGCGCGATGCCGAAAGCTTCCGGCAATCCCGGACGCAGGTCGCAGCCGATATCGCCCGCGCCGTGTCGCTGGGCCGGAGGGGCATGTGATGGCATTCCATGAGGTCAGGTTCCCAGACAACATCAGCCGCGGGGCGCGCGGGGGGCCGGAACGGCGCACGCAAGTGGTCGAACTGGCGTCTGGCGACGAGGAGCGCAACGCCAGCTGGGCCAACTCCCGCCGCCGCTATGACGTCGCCTATGGAATCCGCCGCGCCGACGATCTGGCGGCGGTCGTGGCGTTCTTCGAGGCCCGCAACGGCCGCCTGCATGGGTTTCGCTACAAGGATTGGGCCGACTACAAATCCTGCATGCCGTCGCAGCCGGTCGCGCCGACCGATCAGCCAATCGGCACCGGCAATGGTGCAGTCAACACATTCGCCCTCCTGAAATGCTACATTTCCGGCGCGCAAAGCTGGACCCGCGCCATCGACAAGCCGGTGGCAGGGACCGTCCGTCTTGCCCTGAACGGGGTCGAGCAGATGTCCGGCTGGAGCGTCGACACCGCTACCGGCAGCGTCACCTTCACCACCGCCCCGGGCGCGGGCGTGGCAATCACGGCCGGTTTCGAATTCGACGTCCCCGTTCGCTTCGACACCGACATGCTCGACGTCACCCTCGACCTCGAGCGGCTCGGGTCGATCACATCCATCCCGCTCTTGGAGATCCGGCGATGAACGAAGAAACCGGCTTTGTTGCCGCCGTGCTGCGCGATCTGGCAACCTCCACCGCTGTTATCCTTGCGGCCTGGGGCGCATTGGGCGGGGCGACCAACGCTCTGACCACGCGCATGCGGTTGCGCGATGCCCTGCGTCATATCCTGCTCGGCGGTCTGATCGCGGCCGGGATGGGCAGTCTGTCGATGGCAGTAATCACCGCGTGGCTCGGCCTGCCATCGCAGGCAATCCCGGCCGGGGGTGCGGCGGGCTCGGCCGCCTATCTCGTCGGCGTCTTCGGCCCCGCCTTCATCGAGGTCGTCCTCGCCCGACTGCGCAGCGGCAAGGGGGGCAACGGTGATGCATGAACTTCTCCGCCTTGCGCGTGCCATCCGTTGCGACGCCGCCGATCCGGCTCAGACCTTCGGCCATCGCCTGCGCGTCGGCCTTCTGGTCGCCGCTTTAATCCTGATCCTGTCCTCCATCTTCGGGTGATACCATGCACATGACTGACCGGGGGCTTCTGGCCCTCGTCCGGCACGAAGGACTCGTGCCCGGACCCTATCTCGATGTGAAGAACGTCTGGACTTTCGGCATCGGCCACACTGCTGCCGCCGGTCCACCCGATCCGGCACGGATGTCGCGTGGCATGCCCGCCGATCTTGATGCCGGGATCCGCGAGGCGTTCCGGCTCTTCCGCGCTGACATCGTGGCCTATGAGGCAGAAGTGCTGCGCGCGGTAAAGGTGCCACTGGAACCACACGAATTCGATGCGCTGGTCAGCTTCCACTACAACACCGGTGGCATCGCCAAGGCCTCGCTGACCCGCCATCTGAACGCGGGCAACCGCGCCGCCGCCGCGCAGGGTTTCATGGGCTGGCTCCGCCCCGCCGCGATCCGCACGCGCCGCGAGGCCGAACGCGATCTGTTCCGCGATGGCCGCTATCCGACTGGCACCATCCCGGTCTGGGCGGTGGATCGCAGTGGACGGGTGGATTTTTCGCGGCCGATACGGCGACTGACCGAGGCCGAGGCGATGGCATTGCTGCGCCCGGCTAGCACACCGGAGCCATTGCCGCCGACGACCCAACCGTCTGCCACCCTGTCGTGGTGGCAGCGGCTGATGGAATTCTTCACGGGAAAGGCAACATCATGAACTGGAACCTCGCACGCGGGCTGGTCTATCTGGCCTGTCTTGCTGCCTCCGGGCTGGCCATGGCCGGGCTCGCAGATTTCGATCTGGTGACCGGCAGCTTCGATCTGCGGCCCTTTAACCTCTACGCCCTGACCGGCACCGCCGGAGGCGTGGTCTCCTCGGCACTGGCTTCGGTCGCCCTGTGGCGCGGCTGGGGGCGGAAGTGAAGACTCTCCCGCCCGCACTTCAGGCCCATCTCGACGAGGGCACGACGACGCTGACCTGGTGCTGGCGGATCATGCGGGCCGATGGGGTCACGCTCGGCTTCACCGACCACGACCGGACCCTGACGTTCGACGGCACCGATTTTGAGCCGGAGAGCGGATTTGCGGCCTCGGAAATCCGCTCCGGTTCGGACCTTTCTGTCGATGCGCAGGACGCCGAGGGCGTGTTGACCTCGGACCGGATCACCGAGACGGATATCATCGACGGGCGCTGGGATTCAGCACAGGTTGAGCTGTGGCGGGTGAACTGGGCCAACACCAGCCAGCGCGTCTTGATGCGGATTGGCGCGGTGGGTCAGATCCGGCGCGGCCGCATGGCCTTTGTGGCCGAAGTGCGCAGCCTTGCACATGTGCTGAACCAGACAGTCGGCCGCGCCTATCAGGCCAGTTGCAATGCTGCGCTGGGCGATGTCCGCTGTGGCGTCAACCTTGAGGCTCCAGCTTTCAAAGGCAGTGGTGCCGTGCTGAGCCTGATCCGCGACCGAGGCTTCATAGCCTCCGGCCTTGGGGCATTCTCGCCCGGCTGGTTCGCCTCTGGCACCGTGGAGTGGACTAGCGGTGGGTCGACCGGGCGGCGGGCCGAGGTGATGATGCACGAGGTCGCAGACACTGGCGTTGCGATCACCCTGCTGGAGGTGCCGGTGCGGGCGCTGTTCATCGGCGATGCCTTCGTGATCCGGGCCGGTTGCGACAAGCGGCTGGAAACCTGCCGCGACCGTTTTGCCAATGCAGTGAACTTTCGGGGATTTCCGAACATTCCGGGGCAGGATGCCGTGCTGCGGTATGCCTCGAACGGCGACGCCAACCAGGGGGTGGTGCTGTGAACCCTACCGACCCGGATGCCGTGATCGCGGCGGCCCGCGCCTGGCTCGGCACGCCCTATCACGATCAGGCCAGCCTGCGCGGGGTCGGCTGCGATTGCCTTGGTCTGGCACGTGGCGTCTGGCGTGATGTGGTGGGGACCGAGCCGCAAGCGATCCCGCCTTATAGCCGGGATTGGGGCGAGACAGGTCTCCGTGAGGTTCTGGCCGACGGAGCGCGCGGCATGATGATCGAGATCCCCGTGGCCCAGATCGGCCCCGGCACGCTGGTGCTGTTCCGCATGGCCCCGCGGGCCATTGCCAAGCATGTCGGCATCCTTACCGCGCCCGACCGCTTCATCCATGCCTACGACCGGCTGGGCGTGATCGAAGAAGCGCTGACCACAACATGGGCACGCAAGATCGCCTTTGCCTTCCGGTTTCCGCCAACCACCCCCTTTTCAGGAAAGACCTGACCCATGGCCTCCCTCGTTCTGGGTGCCGTCGGCTCTGCCCTCGGGGCCGGGTTCGGCGGCACCATCCTTGGCCTGTCCGGTGCGGCCATCGGTGGCATGATCGGATCCTCCATCGGATCGGTGATCGATTCCGCGCTGATGGCCTCGCTTTCGCCCGGCCAGCGCATCGAAGGCGCACGGCTGGACAGTCTGCGCATCACCTCCGCCACTGAAGGCACGGTGATCCCGCGCCTCTTTGGCCGGATGCGGCTTGGCGGCAACATCATCTGGGCCACAGACTTTCTTGAAGAGGTGAACACTTCAAGCTCCGGCGGCAAGGGCGGCGGGCCCAAGATAACCACCACCGAATACCTCTACTCGGCCTCTTTCGCAGTCGGGCTGACCGAAGCGCCGATCTCCGGCATCGGGCGCATCTGGGCGGATGGCAGTCCGATGGACCTGACCGGCGTCACCTGGCGCTGGTATTCCGGCTCCGAAGCGCAAAGCCCCGATCCGTTCATCGCGGCAAAGATGGGCGCCACCAGCACCCCGGCCTATCGCGGTCTTGCCTATGTCGTCTTCGAGAATCTGGCGCTGACCGCTTTCGGCAACCGGCTGCCGCAACTGTCGTTTGAGATCTTTGCCCCGATGCCCGATCCCGACACGGCCGAGGGTCTGGTGCAGGCCGTGACGATGATCCCTGCCTCGGGCGAGTTCGCCTATGCCACCGACGTGGTGACCAAGACCGATGCGGGCACGAGTTCGGCCGAGAACGTCAACGCCATTGCCGACATGCCTGATCTGGAGGTGTCGCTCGACCGGCTGGAGGCGCTGGCCCCGGCAGTCGCTAGTGTCAGCATGGTGGTCGCGTGGTTCGGTGACGATCTGCGCGCCGGGAATTGCACCGTGCGGCCGAAGGTCGAGGTCGCGGCGAAGACCACGGTGCCGTCGTGGTCGGTGAATGGCGTAGCCCGAGCAGCCGCACCAGTGATCAGCCAGATCGACGGCAAGCCGGTCTATGGCGGCACGCCTGCGGATTTCTCTGTGGTGCAGGCCATTCAGGCGATCAAGGCGCGCGGGTTGCGGGTGACGTTCTATCCGTTCCTGATGATGGATGTGCCGCCGGGGAATACCCTGCCAAACCCGTATTCCGATACTGCGGCGGGTGTCGGTCAGGCCGCCCTGCCGTGGCGGGGCCGGATCACCTGTTCGCCAGCCGCCGGTTTCGCCGGGACAGTGGACAAGACGGCCACGGCGGCGACGCAGGTTTCGGCATTTTTCGGCACCGCAACGCCCGCCAACTTCGCAGTTTCCGGCACAACGGTCACGTGGACCGGCGGCACAGATTGGGGTTTTCGCAGGATGATCCTGCACTATGCCCACCTCTGTGCCGCAGCGGGCGGGGTCGACGCTTTCCTGATCGGTTCGGAGATGATCGGGCTGACCACGATCCGCAGCGGTGCCAGCACCTATCCGGCTGTCACCGCGCTGAAGGCACTGGCGGCGAATGTGCGGAGCATCCTCGGTGCGGGTACCAAGATCGGCTATGCCGCTGACTGGTCGGAATACTTCGGCCACCACCCCGGCGATGGCAGCGGCGATGTGTATTTCCACCTCGACCCACTCTGGTCGGATGCCAACATCAACTTCATCGGCATCGACAACTACATGCCGATCTCGGACTGGCGCGACGGGTTTGATCACCTCGACGCCGCCACGGCCCCGGCGATCTACGACCGGGATTATCTGCAATCGAACATCGTGGGCCGGGAGGGCTTCGACTGGTTTTACGCAAGCCCTAACGACCGCGACAGCCAAACACGGACGCCGATCAGCGACGGCGGTTACGGCAAGCCGTGGGTGTTCCGGTTCAAGGATCTGCGAAGCTGGTGGAGCAACCCGCACTTCAACCGCCCGGGCGGGGTGGAAAGCGGTGCAGCCACGACATGGGTGCCGCAATCGAAACCCTTCTGGTTCACCGAACTTGGCTGCCCGGCCGTGGACCGCGGCACCAACCAGCCGAACGTCTTCTTCGATCCCAAATCCTCGGAAAGCCAAGTGCCTTACCATTCCCGCGGTTGGCGCGACGACGCCGTCCAGCGCGCCTACTTCGAGGCGACGTATCTGTTCTGGGGCGCCACAGCGAACAACCCGGTCTCGACGGTCTACAGCGCCCCTATGGTCAACCTCGCCAACTGCGCCGCCTGGACTTGGGACGCGCGGCCCTATCCGTTCTTCCCGCAAGCCAGCGACATCTGGTCGGACGGGCCGAATTGGCGGCTGGGCCACTGGCTGACCGGACGGCTCGGGGCCGTCTCGCTTGCCGCCCTGGTGCGCCGCCTTTGCCTGCGCGCGGGGTTGGCGGATACACTGATCGACGTCTCCGGCCTCTGGGGTGCCGTCGAGGGCTATGTCATCACCGCGCTGGAAAGCCCGCGCGCGTCGATCAGCATGCTGGCCCAGCACTTCGGCTTCGATGCGGTGGAAAGCGAGGGCATGATCCGCTTCGTCATGCGCGGCCAAGGCGTCGTCGCGACGATCACGCCCGACGACATGGTTGCCGCCTCGGGTCAGGGCGACGTGATGGAACTAACTCGCGCGCAGGAAACCGAACTGCCGCAGGCGCTGAAGTGGCAGTTGGCGCGCGCCGACGAAGATTACGATGCGGTCATCGTTGAGGCACAACGCATCACCGTCACGGCCGCCCGCGTCGCTTCAGAATCCTTCGCGATGGCGGTGCCGCCCGAGGAGGCCGAGCGCCGCTGCCGCCGCGCGTTGATGGAAACATGGACGGGGCGCGAAAGCGCCGTCTTCAAACTGCCGCCCTCCCGGCTGGCCCTTGATCCCTGCGACGTCATCCATCTCGATCATGATGGACGGCTGACCGAGTTCCGCCTGATCTCGGTGGGTGATGCAGGCGCGCGCAGCATCGAGGCGCGGCGTCAGGACCGCGCGGTCTATGATCTGCCGCCGGGCGCGGCGCGGGCGGCCACGGTCGCCCGACCGGTGACCTTCGGCGTGCCGGTAGTGTTGTTTCTGGACCTGCCGCAACTGAGCGACAGCATACCCGCCCACCAACCGCTGATCGCCGCCGATGCCCAGCCATGGCCTGGCGAGATGGCGGTATTCCGCAGCCCGGCGCTCGATGGCTTCACCCTGCTGACAACCTTCGGTCAGCGGGCCAAGATCGGCACGCTGGCGACGGATTTCTACGCCGGGCCGGTTTCTCGATTCGATCTGGGCAATGCGCTGGTGATCGATCTTGCCAGCGGCGCACTGCAGAGCGTGACCGATATCGCCCTCTTCGGCGGGGCCAATGTGCTGGCGGTGGAGGCCGCCCCCGGCCAATGGGAGATCGTCCAGGCCGGAACGGTTCAGCTGATCGCACCCGGCCGCTACCGCCTGACGCGGCTTTTGCGCGGCCAGCGCGGCACCGAAGTTGCGATGGGCAATCCCACCCCGGCTGGGGCACGGGTGGTCGTTCTGGACTCAGCGCTGGCCCCGCTGCCGTTCGCTGAGGCTGATCTTGGTCTGCCGTGGAACTGGCGTATCGGCCCCGCGGCGCGCGCTGTCAGTGACGCGAGTTACACCGCGCTGGCCTTCATGCCAGCCGGTCGGGGCCTCGTACCCTTCGCCCCGGTCCATGTCGCGCAGCCGTGGCGGACGGCGCGCAGCCCGGGCGATCTCACCATCCGCTGGACGCGGCGGTCCCGAGCGCTGGTGGCCGATGCCTGGGAACAGGTCGAGGTGCCGCTTGCCGAAGACCTCGAAAGCTACGACGTCCAGATCCTTGACGGGGCCGTCGTCAAGCGGACTCTTACCAGCAGCACGACCTCCGTCCTCTACACCGCCGCCCAGCAGACCGCCGACTGGGGCGCACCGCTGGCCCCCGGTCAGACATTAGCGATCCGCATCTTCCAGCTCTCGAACCGCCTCGGTCGCGGCGACCCGGCCGCCGTCACACTTCAGTTCTGAAGGCCCGTCGCATGTCCGATACCAACGATATAGGCAAAGCCATCACGTCAGCCGTTAATCTTGCTGGCGGCCGATGGACCTCGCGAAGAAGTCCTCCGTCAGTTGGTTGATCTGTCGGTGCGCCTCGACGACCCCTGTTGCTCCGGATTGCCCAAACCATCCCAGAACGGGCTGAACTGCCGGAAGATCGGTGAAATCGACGTGAAAAAGGCCCTGCAATTCTGCAAACTCACCATGCTCGCTGTTGGACAAGGCGTCTGCGACCGTCTTTGCCTGCGCGGATATCTCCTCCTCAGGCCATCCGCCCGAGGCCGCGCGCTCAAGACGTTGATCATCTGCCGAAAGACTGATCCACAATGCCGGCTGCCGCAGTCCGCTGGCGGCGACTGCGGCGGGAACCGGCGCGTCCATCATCAGACAGGCGTCAATGCGGTCCTCCGAGGCGCAAGCTTGCGCCGTGACGATCGCTCCCAGCGACATGCCCATGACGCCAACGCGGTCGAGGTCCAGCATGCCATGCAGGATGTGCTGCGGATCGGCATTGAACCGCGCCAATCTGTCCAGAACGAGCGGAACGTCCGCTGCAAAGTAGGGCACGATGCTCAGCCCTGGGGCCATTTTCTCGGCGAAGTCGTCCGGCAACGCCCGACCGGTTGTCCTGTAGGACGGAGCGACAAGGGACACCGCATTCTCGCGGTTCAACCCGGTGACAATCTGGCCGTCCGGCATGACGGCGGCAGCGACAGCACCGGGTTGGTTCAAGGTGACGACAACAAAACCCTGCGCTGCCAATGCGGTAGTTTGATAACTGCCCATCTGCATGTATCCTGTGACACCGGGCAAAGAGATGATCACCGGGAAAGGTCCGCTTGCGGCAGGCTCCCCCGCGTCGGTCCATGGCGCCGCAGCGGTTCCGATCTGCCCAAGCAAGACTCGGAATATCCATCCGTGACTGGCAGAAAGAGCATCAACCACCGCGCCCGCGTCCGGCACGTACAAGGAAGGGACGCCGGGCGACGCTGCCGGATAGAGGATCTGGAATGGCACGACCCGCTGAGCGGCCCCTGAAAACAGGTCGCTCCGCGATGGGTCGGTTGCAATGCCATTCACAGCACCGATCAGGAACCCCTCCGGCGGCGGCAAGGCCCGCATGGGCAATCCGGTGCGTGCGACAATGGCGAGGACAAGGCCAGTCGTTGCGATCAAGAAAAGGAAACCGGCCACAATGCGCCTCAAGAGGAACCCTCCTGCTGGGATCGAGCCGGTGAAAAAGGCTTCAAGGCACCTTGCATCATCGTGTCACGAGCACATCGTGCAGCAAGCCGGACGTCTCGGGGCAATAGAGCACCGTAGCATCCGTTGGGTCGCCGGTTGCGGTGGGAGGTTCTACCACAAGGCTCGGGTGTGGCACGATCCAGAACGTCCACTCTCGCGTCATGCGGGCCGTGACGGCGGCACAATTCAAAAGGCCGGGAACGGTGAGATAGGCCGCCGCAATCCAGTCGAACGGGTAGAAGCCGGGCAGGCCCACCTCGTCATTCCAGAAAGTCAGCCAGGCCCGAGCCGATTTCGCGACCCATGCGCTTGCGGCACCTTTTCGCGCCAGACCGTCAAGGTCTGCGCCGGTGATCAACGTCTTTCGTGCGGAGTCGTAGGGGATCAAGGTAATTGGCACCGCCAAGGCGAGAATGGACCCTGCAGCGTCCGGATCGACCGAGACATTCAGGTCGCGAAAGATCGGGCCATGGCCGAAAATCGCCCCGGAACCCTTGCCTTCGGTCGGGTGAAAGAGATGGCCGGGACGATGGCCCATGACCGCGACAACACGTGTCACGTGGCGGTGCAGGTCAGGACGCCCCTCAAGCGCAGAGGCGACATTGGTCAACGGGCCGAGCGCCAGAATGGTCAAAGGCCCAGCCTCCAGTGCCGCCTGTAGAGCGTTGACGCCGGGCGGCTTCGACGCGCCAGGCCCAGCGGGCGCACTATGGCCAAGGAACACGGGCGGAACCTGCATACCGTCGCGCGCCATCTGCGCCACAAGAGCCGCCGTCCGTTCTGCCACGACGTCGCCAGGCGCGTTCCCGAAGCTGGTGGAGATCCCGATGATATCCGCACCGCGTTCCACCAGCCACAGGATCGCCAGACAGTCATCCGGATCGGTGCGGTCGGTGGCACCGCAGGCGGCATCGGTGTCGATCCAGATGCGCCCCGGTGGTGCGACAGCCGGGCCCCCGGGGGTCAGGTTCAATGGCAGCAGCGCTGCACGCCCAGTTCGCCACTCGCCCCACTGCGCCACCACCGCAACTGCGACAACGGCCAGAAACAAGGCAAAGATGGCGTGCCATGGTTTGATCACCGGTACTCCTTCACCGTCCTGTCGATCAGAACAACGCGTTGGTCAAATGCCTGTTCCCCTTTGCCTGACGTTACAAGCGCCATCGGCGACCAGCGGCTGCACGTCCACGATCCCCACCAACCACCGCTCAAACTGCCGCAGTAGCGATGACCCGGTTGCCGCAACCCTCCAGTTCTGAAGGTCCGCCCCATGTCTGACACCTCCACCCATCTTGGTCTGCCATACCTTCTGGCGGCCCAAGCCCAGAAGCATGTCACCCACAACGAGGCCCTGCGCCTGCTCGACGCCATGGTGCAACTGTCGGTCCTCGACCGCACGCGGACCACGCCCCCGGCCAGCCCTGCCGATGGTGATCGGCACCTCGTGGCCTCTGGCGCAACCGGGCTCTGGGCAGGGTGGGATCTGAACCTGGCCTATTGGGTCGATGGCGTCTGGATGCGCCTTGTGCCGCGACCGGGCTGGCTGGTCTGGGTCGCAGCCGAGCAGGTCTTTGTCGTCTGGAATGGAAGCGTCTGGGATCCGGTCGGCGTGTTGCAGGATGTTTCAGACGCGATCTTCAGCCTCGTCAACGACGCCGATCCGACGAAGAAGGCCCTGTTTTCGCTGTCGGGGATCACGACCGGCACGACGCGCACCTTCACGCTGCCGAACACCTCCAGCGAGTTGGCGATCCTCGCAGGCGCCCAGACCTTCACGGGCAACAAGACCTTCTCCGGCACGCTGACCGCCTCAGGCACCGTCACGGTCTCGGCGGCTGCTGCAACCATCGGCACGGCCGCGACGACCGCAACCTACGGCATGGGCACCGGCGCGACGACGACCGGCGTGACCAAGACCGTGAACCTCGGCACCGGCGGCGCATCCAGATCGACCACGGTCGTCAACATCGGTTCGGCCACGGCAGGGGCTGGGGGCACGACGGTGGTGAACACTCCCACAGTCACCTTCGCCAATGCCGTCACGCAGGTCGGCATGTCGCAGGCCAACCTGACCGCACAGCTTCTGGGCCTCGGCGGGGCCACGGCCGACAGCACCAACCGGCTGTCGATGAACACCTCCGCCGTGCTTTTGAACAACGCCGGGGCCGGGATCGAGGCCACTGTCAACAAGGCGGCGGCCGGGAACGATGCAGCCTTCGCGTTCAAGACCGGGTTTTCGGCGCGTGCCCTGATCGGGCTGCTGGGCAACGACGACTTCAGCTTCAAGGTCAGCCCGGATGGCTCGGCCTTCTTCGAGGCAATCAGGATCGACCGCACCAATGGCCAGGTGGAACTGTCGCAACCCACCATCCTGCCGGGGCTAAGCGCCGCGCCATCCCCGCCGCCCACCGGCAAGGCGGCCGTCTACGCCCGCAACCGGGCGGGCGCGCCGTGGATCGACGTGATGCGTCCATCCGGCCGGGATTTTCCTCTGCAGCCGCATTTCGGAGTCAACCGGATCGCCAACTGGTCGCCGTCGGCGACCACCACGATCACTACGGAAGGCCTGCCCATCACCTCGGTCGGGACTGTATCCACCCCTACGCTGGCCGCGACGAACCTTGCTGCCAGCATGCGGCGCTGGCGTCTGACCTCGGCAGCAGTGGTGGATTCAGCGGCCGAGCAGCGTTCTGCAGGTTGGGCCTGCTGGCGTGGCAACGCCGCAGGGTTGGGCGGCTGGACCTTCGTCACGCGGATTTCGCTGACGACACTGCAGGCGACCGGGATGGGATTCTTCGGGCTCTATGGCTCGACTGCCGCGCTGGCCACCACCCTGACGCTGGCCACGGCCATCAACTGCATCGGCATCGGCTTCCAGCGCGGCACCCACACCCGCTGGCATCTGGCCGCAAACGACGGCACCGGCGCGCCGACATTGACGGACATGGGGGCGAGTTTCGCCATCGCGACGGGTGGGGTGCTGACCTTGGTCATCGCGGCACCGCCCAATGGCAGCTCCGTTTGGGTGCGAGTGGTGGACGAGGTGACGGGCTCTGTGTTCGAGCAGGAGATCACAGCGGATCTGCCAGCCAACACGCAGTTCCTGTCGCCGCGGCTGTTCATGAATAACGGGGTCACGGCGGCGGCGGTCGCTTACGACTGTTCGGGGGTCTATGTGGAGACGGATTACTGATGGCGCTGACCCATCGGCAGGACGGAACTTGTGAGCCACAGATGACTCCTCTGGCAAATTGGCTGGCGTGGACACCGTTGTCAGCACCGGTTAGGCTGGTCGCAAATTATCATGCGGACGGTGACCGAAAGGGAATGCAACCCGGCCTCGGATGCGTGACGCCAGAACAGGAGAACCTATTGAATCTAAATGCATCACCAGTTGTCATTGCCGCCGCGTTCTCGCTCGCGACGGCCGCTGCTGTCCCGGCTCTTGCCCAAAGCGAAGGTCCGGCGCGCAATATCGTCCTAGTCCACGGGGCGCTTGTGGACGGTTCAGGTTGGCGTGCCGTTTACGATCTCCTCGTGGCCGACGGTTACACGGTGGGCGTGGTGCAGATGCCGCTTACCAGCCTTGAGGACGACGTGGCCGCCACACGTCGCGTGCTCGCACGCATGGAAGGCCCGGTGGTTTTAGTGGGCCATAGTTACGGCGGCGTCGTCATTTCGGTCGCGGGCGACGATCCTGACGTATCCGCGCTTGTCTATGTTGCTGCGCTGCAGCCGGATGCAGGCGAGAGCCTGGGAGAGGTCAGCGCGCTGGCGTCCCCGATCTTGCCAGATGACGCGCTGGTGCCGTCAGAGGACGGATTTCTGATCCTCGACCCGGCGCGTTTTCCGGAAATTTTTGGCGCCGACCTGCCGTCGGACGTGACCGCGTTCATGGCTGTGTCTCAAGCTCCTACGGCAGGTGCTGCCTTCGGGGCTGAGATCGAGGCTGCGGCCTGGCGCAGCAAACCGAGCTTCGGGATCGTGGCAACAGACGACAGGACTGTGAACCCCGAACTTCAGCGCCTGATGTACGCGCGCTCGGGCGCCACTGTCACCGAGGTGCAGGCGAGCCATGCGGTGTTCATATCCCAGCCGCAGGCGGTTGCCGACGTAATCGAGGCCGCTGCCGGATCGATCGAGTAAGACATAGACATTGCTCAGCCGGAACCTCCCGGCCGTGCAACATCTTGATACATCAGATATTTTGGTACTCGAGAAGGCCGGTGTGTGCCAGCAGAGAGCGTCAGTCCTCGGTTGGCCCCCCGCCAGCCTTCCAGTCGCCGAATCCGCCCAAATTGTAGACCTTGGCGAAGCCCATCTCGAGCAAGGTTTTGCCTGCCAGCGCGGCTTGGCCACCGGCACCACACACCAGATAGATCTCAGCATCCTTTTGAAATGCCGGATTGTGGTACTGCGTGGCGTCGTCGGCCGCGAATTCCAGGAAACCGCGCGGGACACGCTCAGCGCCTGCAATGGAGCCAGTCTTTGCGACGGCGGCCGAATCTCGGACGTCAACGAACACAGCCCCACCCTTCGCGTGCCGGACGATCGCTTCGGCCAGAGGGATGCGGGGAACCTCGGCGTTGGCGGCTTCGAGGTAGTCTTTGGCGGTCTTCATCGGGTGATCCTCGGATTCTGCAGTTCTGTTTATGAGTAAGTTGTAAGGCAGTTGGCCATCAAGCGGCCAAATCATCAACGCAGGTCCATATCCCTTGTTCCGCTCCGACTTTCTCTCGAAGCAGGCGCTCACGCTGTTGTAAGGAACGGTCAAGGACCACTAGGCCACCAACCGTTCGTCGCGGTACAGGCGCAGAGCCGAAATCGGCAGGCGCAGTGACAGACGGTCTCCTACGCTGGCGGTGGTTCCGGGAAGGCGGGCACGGAAGACATGGCCCGCGGTCTCGATGCTTGCAATCTGTTCCGCCCCCTCGAACCACAGCCGGGCAATCCGTCCGTCCAGAGCCATGCCCTCTGTGGTCCCGACATGTTCGGGCCGGAAGCCGAAGGTCAGCGGGCCCGACCCGGGGGGCAGAGGGGATGACAAGCCGGTTCCGGCAAGGACGACACGGTCGCCTTCAACCGTGGCGGGCAGGAAGTTCATCGCCGGACTGCCAATAAACGTGCCGACATGTGCCGTGGCGGGGCGATCAAAAAGCTCTTGCGGGCTGCCGGCCTGGATCACTTCGCCGTGGTTCATGACGACGACAGTATCAGCAAAGGTCAGTGCCTCATTCTGGTCGTGAGTCACCAGAACCATCGTCAGACCGAACTCGCGGTTGATTTCTTTCAGCGTCTTGCGCAGCTCGAATTTCATCTGCGGGTCGATCACCGTCAAAGGTTCATCGAGCAGAACCGCCGAGACATCTTCGCGCACCAGACCCCGGCCAAGCGAGATGAGTTGCTTCTGGTCGGCGGTCAGCCTGTTCGCCCGGGCCGTTAGGTGCCGGGCGAGCCCCAGTCGTTCGGCGACCGCCGTGACGCGGGCCTTGATCCGGGCTGCAGGGACACCCCGGCACACCAGCGGGAAGGCCAGATTGTCGGCCACCGTCATCGACCGGTAAATGACTGGCACCTGGAACACCTGAGCGATGTTGCGGGCGCCGGTATCCTTGTCGGTCACGTCTTGGCCGTCGAACAGCACCCGGCCCTCCGACGGTTTCAGAAGGCCCGAGATGATGTTGAGCATGGTGGACTTGCCGCAGCCCGAGGGGCCAAGCAGCGCGTATGTCCCCCCGTTCCGCCAAGTCATGTCGAGCGGCTTCAACGCATAGCTGCCGTTACCATAGGCATGAGCAAGGTTTGCCAGCCGTATCTCTGCCATGTCAGATCTCCTTTCTTGCGCCGTCGGCCCCGAACACAAGGCCAGCACCCAGATCCAGAGACACGCCCAGTTGATCGCCGGGCGTGCGGGGGACCACACTTTTCTCCTGCATCACCAGATGCTGGCCGGAAAGGCGCAGGTGGGTGATCGTCTCGGAACCTGTCACTTCGGTCAGAGTCACCTCAGCTTGGTGCGGCCCGCCAGGATGGATGTCGGCGGCACGCAGGCCCAGCGTGTAAGCGCCGGGGGGCAAGCGGAACGGATGCTGCCCGAGCGCGCCGAAATCGGCAACGTTTGCCTGGCGGAACGGGATCGGATTGATTGGCGGATCATTGATCACCTGCGCCGCCGTCAGGCTGGCCGGGGCGGCAAACACAGAACGCGGCTGGCCGGACTGAACTATACGTCCCTCTGCCATAAGGATGATTTGGTCGCCCATCTGCAGAGCCTCGCGTGGTTCGGTCGAGGCGTAGAGGACAGTGGTGCCGGTCTCGGTGGCAAGCAGTTCCACGAGGTCCTCGCGGAACGCCTCCCTCAGCTTGTAGTCGAGATTCACAAAGGGCTCGTCCAGCAAAAGGACGGGTGCCTTTTTGACAAGGGCGCGCGCAATCGCGACTCGTTGCTGCTGGCCGCCAGACAGCTCTGACGGGCGGCGGTCCATCATGGTTGCAAGACCCACGCGGGTCAGCGCCGCATCGGCCTTCGCGGCGGCCTCGGGTTTGGCAACCCCGGCACGCACCAGCGGGAAGGCCACGTTATCGCGCACGTTCAGGTGGGGGTAGTTGATGAATTGTTGTGTCACCATGGCAACCGGGCGCTTCCAAGGCGGCAGGCGCGTCCAGTCGGAACCGGCCAGTGCAATGCGCCCGCTGTCGGGGGTCAGCAACCCCGCAATCGCGCGCATGAGAGATGTCTTGCCAGCCCCGGTACGACCCAGGATTGTGGTCAACGTGCCCGGCTGAAAACTGGCCGTCAGGCCAGAAAGGTGCCGGACTTTGGCCTCGGTCAGCGAAAGGTCGGTGATCGTCAGCATCAGCGCACCGCTCCGGCAAGGCCGCCTTTCGACAAGAACCGCTCAACGACGAAGGCCAGAACGACCAGAGGCGCAATGGAAACCAGCGCCGCGGCGGACAGTGCCCACCACGGTGTGACCGACGAGTTCAACGAGACAATCGCTACGGGCAGAAGCTGCGTCTGGGTGAAGGTCAGTGTGAAGGCAAAGAAGAAGTCGTTCCAGCCGAAGATCAGGCAGAACATCCCCGCCACCACCAGACCCGGCACGGCGTTGGGCAGAATCACCCGTCGAAAGGTGGTAACCGGATCGCAACCATCCATCCAGGCCATCTCGTCAAGGCCGCGCGGGATGCCGTTGAAAAAATCGACCATGACCCAGACGGCGATGGGCATCAACAGGGCCACATATACGAGGATTAGCCCCGGCAGGCTGTCCAGCAGCCCCAACGTACGCAGCATCAGGAAAAATGGGATCGACAGCACGATGGGCGGCATGATCCGCTGGCTGATGAAGAAAAACGTGATGTCGGAATTGCGCATCCACAGGAACTTGAAGCTGAACCGTGACAGGGCGTAGGCAGCGAGCGTTCCGAGCGCAATCGAGATTGCACTCGCGGTCAATGTGACGATCAGCGAATTGGCGAAGGGCTGCATGACATTGATGCCGCCGGCGCCGCCGAACAGCGACTGCCAGCCGACTATTGAAGGCTCGTACTGAACCCACGGAATCCAGGTAGCCCCCCCGGTTACGCCGTTCGCGGTCTTGAAGCTGGTGGTCAGTGCCCAAAGGAAGGGAAAGATCACAAAGGCCGACCACAGCAGGATCGCGCTGTATTTGAAAGCTAGATAAAGCGTTCTCATGCCTGATCCCTTACAAGTGCTCGGACCAAAAGTTTCGCGACAATCGTCAGCGTCACGATCATGATGATCAGATAAGTCAGCGACAACGCTGCGGAATAGCCGATCTGAAAGTCGCGCATTCCACGAATATAGATGTAATAGCTAGAGGTTTCTGTGGATGTTCCCGGCCCGCCGCTGGTCAGGACATAGACAGTCTCCATGATCTTCGACGCCTCGATCAGCCGGATCAGGATGGCGCCGACCGAGATCGCCCCCAGCATCGGGAAGGTCACAGACAAGAATGTGCGGATCGGTCCGGCACCGTCAATCTTGGCCGCGAGAAACGGCTCATTGGGCAAGGACAGCAGGCCTGCCAGCAGCAAAAGGAACATGAAGGGCGTCCACTGCCAGATCTCTACAATCATCACCGCGATGAACGACCAGGTGGACTGTGACAGCCACGGGACTGCCCCAATGCCAATACCCTCAAGTATTGGGTTCAGCGGCCCGAGGCTTTCGTGAAAGATGGTACGCCAGAGTACGGACATCACGACGGGGGTGGTCATCATCGGGATCAGGAACAGAACGCGGAACAGGCGCCGTGCAACGACTTCGCGCCAGACAAGCAGTGCCAGCGCGAATCCCAACGTGTATTGCAGCAACACCGTGCCGACCGTGAGGCCGGTCAGGCGCAGCAGGGCTTCCCAATAGCGGGCATCTTCCCAGAGACGGCCGTAATTCTCGCCGCCAACCCAGTTTAGACCGGGGTTGTACACGTCCCACGAAGAAAAGCTGACGCGGATCGTGAAGAGGAGCGGAAACAGGATGATCGCCACCAGCACCAACAGGCCTGGAAGAAGAAATAGGTATTTCTGACGATACATGTTCTTGCTCCTTTTGCTGGAACGGGCCCGCCCACAAGTGCGAAGGCCAGAACCGTGAATCCGCGTAAAGCCTCTTATCCAGCCCTATCCCGGTCGCCCGGGGTGTCGACCAATCGGGCAAGAGGGTAAAGTCCCGGTTGCGGGTTGGCGTGTCCGGCACATCCCCCCGCCATCTTGCGGATGGCGAGGGTACCGACTGTCCGCCTTACTTGTCTTCCAGCGCCACCACGTTCGCATAAGCAGCCTGCACGCGGTCTTTGCCAATCCGCTCGACAATCGCCGTCCACTCGGCGGCAACGCCGTCCAGCGCCTCCTGCGCGGTCGCTTCGCCCGCCTGGGCGCGGGCCACGCCCGCGGCAAGCGACGACATGAACTCGCCCACCCCCGGCACACGCAAGTCGAACACCTGGTTCTGGGCTGTATCGACCGATTTCAGCGTATCTGCATAAGTCGTCGCCACATTCGCATCCCAGCCCATCTCAGTCTGGTAGAAGGCGGCGTCGAAGTGCTCGGCGCGGTAGGGATTCACGCCGAAGCGACCGATCTGCAGGTCGGCCAGCGTATTGGCCTCGTTCGAGAAGAAGCAAAGATAGTCGAACGCCATGTCCTGGTTCGGGCTGGCGGCAGCAACGGCCGAGGACCAGCCCCAGGTGACGTAAGACACCTGGTTTGGTGTCTCGAATGTATCCCAGGCGTTGGTGGTGCGGTTCCAGACCTCTTTCGCGCCAGGCAGCGGGGCCGCTGCAACCTTGTTGCGGATCGGGCTGTCGGGCTGCATCGCCTGAACAAAGGCATCATCCCAGGAATAGGACATCAGAGTCTGCCCGCCGCCGAACGAGAAAATCTCGTCGCCAAGGCCAAACGACGTGCCGCCCGGGGGCATCGACGCTTGTGCTGCGACGAACAATTCCAACCCGCGCACCCAGCCGGGGCTGTTGACGAGGGGCGTCATTGTTTCAAGATCGAAGAAGAACCCGCCTTTGACATCGGGGTGCTTGGCATAGGGCGCCACGCGGCTGATGAAGGCTGAGAACATCAAGTCGTCGCGCTTGGTCACTTCCGCCGTGCCGAAGTTTGGCGCGCCATCACCGTCGAAGTCGAAATTGTTGAAGACCGCCGCGACCTCGTTGTACTCTTCCCACGTCGCAGGCACGGTTAGGTCGCGGCCGGTCGCTTCCTTGAATTTCGCCTGCATCTCGGGATTCGAGAAAACGTCCGAGCGGTATTTCAAGTAGTGCCGGTCGCCGTCCATGGTGTACTGCACCATCTTGCCGCCGACCGTTGCGATGCCGCGATATGTTTCGGTCACCGACTTCATGCCCGACGTTTCCTGATAGGCGGCAGGCACTTCGGCGAAGAAAGGGTTGAAGTCGCCGAGCCAGAGCGATGCATAAAACAGCACGTCATAAGCCTGCTGCTGGGTCTGGAACGGGATCATGATGCGCTGGAACAGATCACCAAACGGCACGTGAACCACATTCACTGTGGCCCCGGTCAGTTCCTGAAACTGGGTGGCATGCAGCGCCGTCGGCTCGCCGATGACCGGGATGGCGTGAGTGATGATGTTGAGCGTGCGGCCAGTATAGTCCTTGGCGTCGATCGCTTCGAAGGAACAGGCGCCGGGCACATCGGCTTTGATGCCGTATTTCGTGTAGTCTTGGGCATTGACGGCGCCTGCAGTCAGGGCCGTAGTGGTAAGTGCAACGCAAAGCGTGCGATTCATTTTCTCTCTCCCTTGTGAATTCAGCGTATTACGGGATCAGGACAGCTCGTCCCTTGATCTTGCCGTGGTGCAGGTCTTGCAGCGCCAAATTGGCATCCTTCAGCGCATAGTGCTTGGTCGCCAGCTCCACGAGGCCGCGATCCGCCAGCGCCATCAGCTCGTTCAGTTCAGCCCAGGTGCCGACGAGATTGCCGATGATGTTGCGCTCGGTGATGATCAAATCGACCGTTGGGATCTGAATATCCTCGCCGTAGCCGACGATGTAGTAGCTGCCCATCGGGCGGGTCATGTCGAGGCCCTTCTTCGTAGTGCCACGTTCGCCCACGAAATCCAGAACCGCCTCGGCCCCCTTGCCGCCCGTCAGCGCCTTGACCGCCTCGACTTCGCCGCCGTCTGCCTTGATCAGGTGGTCTGCGCCGCCATGGCCCGCAAGTTCCAGCGAGATGTCGGATTTATCCACAACGATGATTGTCGCCGCACACATGGCGCGCAGCACCTGCACACCTATATGCCCCAAACCCCCCGCACCGATGACCACGACCGACTGGTCAGGCAACAGCGTCTGCGCTGCCTTTTTTGCGGCGCGGTAGGCGGTCAAGCCCGCATCGGAATAGGGCGCCACATCCTTCGGAGCGAGTGTCTTTGGCAAGGCGACCAAATTGCGCGCACTAGTCGCCAAGTATTCGGCGTAACCCCCGTTGCTATCGAGGCCGGGGAACGTGCCATCCCCGTGCATGTCGTGACCACGCCGGCAGGCAAGGCAGGTGCCTCCAGTGATCTTCGGATGCACGATGACCGGGTCGCCGATCTTGAACCCCTCGACTTCGGGGCCGATCTCCTCGATCCACCCAGCGTTTTCATGGCCCATGATCAGCGGCAGCAGGGCATTGCCGTTCGGGTCCATGTGGGGTCGCCAGATGCCTTCGATGATATGCAGGTCGGTGCGGCAGACGCCTGCGCCGCCGATGCGGACGACCACATCCTGTGATTTGATGATCTTCGGATCGGCGACGGTTTCATCATGCACCCAATGGGGCGCGGTCAGTGCAGGATCGTAAGTGCGCAGCACTTGAGCTTTCATGGCGGGTTTCCTTGATGGTTCTGGGCGTCAATCGGACTACCTTTTGTGAGCACCACAGCCGAAAGGCAAAGACGCGTCCACCCCATTCGCAAAGCGTCCAATGGATGAACATCGTCGCCAAAAGCTGTTCAAAATCTGCACGGACCAAATATCCGGACAAAGCAAGTGAGGCTTCCAGGGAACCTCTGTTCAGATTCTGGACAGGCAGGGAGCGAATCGGCCAACTGTATTGACGTGAACGCTCAAACGCATAGGCTGGATAACTGCACGGACCTGGGGAGGAGCCGAGGCGATGGATCATACACATTCTGGGCTTTCACGCGCACGACGCGCGTTGGAGGGATCAGGACGGTTTCCGGGAGGCGCGCTTCCCGGCGACATTTCAGACAGTTGGACACGCAGTCTATCGCATGGCATCGACCCGCTAGCCCGGCCCGAGGGTTTTGTCCAAACGGCAAGAGCCCTAGCCGACATGCGAAGTCAGCACTC
>DAICYJ010000217.1 GCA_027311705.1 Novosphingobium sp.
GCGAAGCCGCTGCCGCCGCAGGTCGCCACCACCCGCCCGATCGGAATCCCTGCCAAGCCGGTGAGTAAGCCGGTCGCGAAGCCGTCAACGCCTTTGAAGCCCCTTCCTGCCGTGAAAGTGGCCACCAAGCCGACCGAACCGAAGACGGAAGTGCCCAAGCCGCATCCCCCCAAACCTGAAGCCGCGCCAAAACCCGCACCATCGGTCACCGGCAGCAACTATGTCCAAGTCGGGGCCTACTCTTCCCGCGAACGCGCAGAGAAGATCGCGCAATCGGTAGGCGGCAGCGTTTCATCCGCCGGCAAAGTGTGGCGCGTACGCATCGCCGCTTCGGGCAAGGCCGATGCAGAAGCTGCGCTGGCGAAGGCGCGCCGGGCGGGCTATGCGGATGCGCGGGTCCAGCACGGAAAGTGACGGATTAGGGACCCGTGTTCTGACCGGGGATCGCACTTGCACCGTACGCCGCCTGCCATATTGCTGACGTTTGCGCTCGCTGCCTTGCCCGCGCGCGCAGCCGCGCCGACTCTTCCTGTCGATCCTCTGGCCATGCCGGAAGTGACCGCGCCCATTGCGCTGATGGTCGACGTCAATTCCGGCCGCGTTCTCTATGAACGCCAGTCGCATCGCCGCTTCGTACCGGCCTCGCTCACCAAGATCATGACGAGCTACGTCGCCTTCGAACTGATCGCGCAAGGCAAGCTGAAACTGAACCAGCGGTTCCGCATGCGGCCGGAAACGTTCCGCCAGTGGAATCGTGTTGGCAGCACCATGTTCCTTGGCAACAACAGCGAAACCAGCGTGGCCGATCTGCTTGAGGGCATTGTCACCGTTTCCGCCAACGACGGCTGCGTTGTGCTGGCCGAAGGCATCGCCGGCACCGTGCCTGCCTTCACCGCAATGATGAATGCTGAGGCAAAGAACCTGGGCCTGAAGGACACGCACTACAACACGCCGAATGGGTGGATGGACGAAGGCGCAACCTATGTTTCCGCCGCCGATCTCGCCACGCTCAGCAGCGCGTTGATCACCCGGCACCCGGATCTCTATCACCGGTTTTACGGGCACGAACGTGCTGAATTCAACGGCATACAGCAGAATAATCACAATCCGCTTTACGGACATACCGAAGGCGCGGACGGGGTGAAGACCGGATTTACCAACGAGGCCGGCTACGGCCTTGTCGGCACGGTGACCCGCAATGGGCGGCGGCTGATGATGGTTGTGGGCGGTTATGATCGCGCGAACGATCGCGCCCAGCAATCGCGCGCTTTCATCGAATGGGGCTTTGCCGCGTGGGATTCGAAGCCCTTGTTCCCTGCCGGCGCGCATATCGGCGAAGCACAAGTGCAGGGCGGCCGAGAGCGCTCGATCGGCCTTGTCGCGCCCCATGCGCTGGCGCTTACCTTGCCCAAGGGTGCGAACGCGCGCGCAACGATCGCAATCCGCTACAAAGGGCCGCTGAAAGCTCCGGTGGTCAAGGGAGAGCCGGTCGCCACGCTGGTAGTTCGCGTTCCCGGCCAACCTGACGAGCTTTTGCCGCTTCAGGCGGCTGAGACGGTGGCCCGCGGCGGCCTCTATTCAAGGCTGCGCAACGGTGTGCTTGCGATGCTGGGACAATGACCGGCAGTTCAACCATCGGCCGT
The DNA here is from genome assembly GCA_027311705.1 of Novosphingobium sp. Taxonomy (GTDB): domain Bacteria; phylum Pseudomonadota; class Alphaproteobacteria; order Sphingomonadales; family Sphingomonadaceae; genus Novosphingobium. Next base: position 1,644 of record DAICYJ010000217.1, read on the forward strand.
TTCATCGCGCTGGAAGGTGGCGAGGGCGCGGGCAAGTCGACGCAAGGGCGCTTGCTGGCGGAAGCGCTCCGCGCACAGGGCCGCGATGTCGTTACCACGCGTGAACCCGGCGGCACTCCCGGCGCTGAAGCAATCCGTGCGCTGCTGCTGGCGAACGATGCGCCCGATTGGTGCCCACGCGCCGAAGCGCTGCTGTTCGCTGCTGCGCGCGCCGATCACGTCGCAACGCTGATCCGGCCTGCGCTGGAACGCGGCGCATGGGTCATCTGCGATCGCTATCTCGACAGCAGCCGAGCCTATCAAGGCGGCGGTGGCGGCCTTTCGGATGCGGACTTGCTGGACCTGCATCGCATCGGAAGCGGTGGCCTGCTTCCGGATCTGACCCTGTTGCTCACGCTCGACCCGCAACAAGCGCAAACCCGGCTGGGCTTGCGCGACGCTGATGGGGCAGACCGGATCGGCGGGCGCGACGCCGCCTACCACGACCGCGTGGCACAGGCCTTCCTTCGCTTCGCAGCCGCTGAATCTGGGCGCTTTGCCGTTATCGACGCTGGCGGCACACCCGCGCAGGTCCATGCCCGGATCATGAGCGCACTGGCGTGACCGTATTTATCGGCCACGACGAAGCATGGGCGGAATGGCGCGCCGCAATGGCAAGCCACCGGATGCACCACGCGTGGATTCTGGCGGGCCGCGAAGGACTGGGCAAGGCCCACTTCGCCACGGCGGCGGCCGCCGAACTCGTAACCGAACCGGGCGTGCCACAGCCGCCGCCGGTGCGCCACCCCGATATCCATCTGCTCACGCCGCTGCCGTCGAACGACGATGAAGCGAAGAAGAGGGAAGAGGGGAAGCCCTACGCCCGCAAGCGCAACATCTCGGTGGACCAGATCCGCGAAATGCAGCGCCGCCTCGTCACCCGGCCCACGCTGGGCGAGAGGCGGGCGGTGATCGTGGATGCGGCGGACGACATGGAAAAGGGTGCAGTCAACGCCCTGCTCAAAAGCCTTGAGGAACCGCCCCAGGGCACGTTCTTCCTGCTCGTCGTCCACCAGCTCGGCAAATTGCTGCCCACGATTCGCTCTCGCTGCCTTGTCATGCGGTTCCATCCGCTTGAGGACGCCGAACTTGCGCGCGCGGTGGCGCTCGCCGCCCCCGAAGCCGACGGACTGGACCGCGATGCCGCACTCGCTGTTTCGGGTGGCTCGCCCGGCGCGGCGCTGTCGTTCCTCGAACAAGGCCTGGGCGACACGTGGCGCGTCATGAACCGTCTGTTGCGCGAAGGAGATCCCGAATTCACCCTGCGTGGTGAGCTTTCTGCCAAGCTAGGCCAGCGGCCCGACCGCGAACGTCAACTTGCTGCACTTGAGGCCGCGCGCATGGCTCTCGTGCGCGCCCTGCCGACGGCGGACGACGCCATGCGGCTGCGCATCGTGGCCGCGCATGCCACCTTGGCGGGGCTTGCTGCGCAGGCCCCGACCTATAACTTCGATCCCGGGTTGCTGATGATGGAAATCGGCGGGTTGCTGGCATCGGTCGCGCGCACTAGGGAAGGCGCGAACCAGCGCTGAATCCAGATGGTGCTGTCTTGCAGGAAGTGAACGGCCCGATGGGCGAGCCCTATTACATCACCACCGCGATCAGCTATCCCAACGGCAAGCCGCATATCGGCCACGCCTATGAGGCGATTGCCGCCGACGTGATTGCCCGGTTCCAGAAGGCGATGGGCCGCGACGTGCGTTTCCAGACCGGCACCGACGAGCACGGTCTGAAAATGGTGCAGAAGGCACGCGAGCTAGGGGTTACGCCGGCCGAGCTCTGCGATGAAATGTCACAGCATTTCATCAATATGTGCGCCGCTTTGAATGTGCATTATGACAATTTCCAGCGCACCACCGAACCGCGCCACCATCTTGCCAGCCAGGAACTGTGGCGTCGGATGGAAGCGAACGGTGACCTGTACCTCAGCCGCTACGAAGGCTGGTACTCGGTGCGCGACGAAGCCTATTACGATGAAAGCGAGCTGGTCGCCGGGGAAGGGGCAGCCAAGCTCTCACCACAAGGCACCCCGGTTGAATGGACCGTCGAGGAAAGCTGGTTCTTCCGCCTTTCCGCTTACGGCGACAAACTGCTGGAGCTCTACGAGGCGAATCCCGATTTCATCCGCCCCGAAGGCCGCCGCAATGAAATGGCCTCATTCGTCGGCCAAGGCCTGCGCGATCTTTCGATCTCGCGGACCAGCTTTGATTGGGGCGTGAAGGTTCCTGGCAGCGAAGACCACGTCATGTACGTGTGGGTCGATGCGCTTACCAACTACCTCACGGGCCTTGGCTGGCCAGAAGAAACCGAAGACTTTTCAACATACTGGCCGGCAGACCTCCACCTGATCGGCAAGGACATCGTACGGTTCCACACAATCTACTGGCCGGCCTTCCTGATGAGCGCGGGCTTGCCCTTGCCCAAACAGGTCTTCGGTCACGGCTTCCTGCTCAACCGCGGCCAAAAGGAATCGAAGTCGCTGGGCAACGTGACCGATCCGATCGCGCTGGCGGAAACTTTCGGCGTCGATCCGCTACGATATTTCCTGATGCGCGAAGTCGCGTTTGGGCAAGACGGATCGTATTCGGCCGAAGCCATCGTCAATCGCTGCAATGCCGAATTGGCGAACAGCTATGGCAATCTCGTCCAACGCACCTTATCCATGATATTCAAGAATATGGTTGGAGAAATTGCGAAGTTTTCGAGCAACGAGGCCGACGAGAGCCTGTTGGCGATCGTCCACGCCGCGTGTGCCGAGGAACTGCCGCGCGAGTTCCGGGAACTGAACTTTTCAGCAGGAATCGACGCGTGGATGCGGGCGGTCTTTGCCTGTAATGCCTATGTCGATGAACAGGCACCCTGGACGCTGCGCAAGACCGATCCGGAACGGATGCGCGCGGTACTGCTTTGTTTGTTCATGGCCATCCGCGATCTGACTATTGCGATACTGCCGGTCGTGCCGGCAACCGCTAACAAGGTCCTCGACCAGCTGGGCGTACCGCTGGACGCGCGCAACATCACCGCGCTCGGCGATGCGGGCTGGTTCATGAAGCGCGTGGCGACGGGCGAACGCCTTGCGCAGCCGTTGCCTTCGTTCCCAAGGCTTGAGCTTCCGGAGGGTGCGGCAGCCTGATGCTCATCGATTCCCACTGCCATCTGAACTACAAGGGACTTGTCGAAAACCAGTCGCAAGTGCTTGATCAAGCGCGTCATAGTGGTGTTCGTGGCTTCCTCAACATCTCAACCCGGCAAAGCGAATGGGATGCCGTGGTCGCGACCGCGCACCGCGAACCCGACGTCTGGGCAACCGTCGGAATTCATCCGCATGAGGCGGACGGCCATGCCGATCTGGGCGCTTCCGTGTTGCTCGATGCCACTAAAGATGCCCGGGTGATCGGCATTGGCGAGACTGGGCTCGATTACTATTACGATCATTCAGACCGTCAGGTGCAGCAGGATCTGTTCCGAATGCACATCGGAACAGCACGCGAAACCGGTTTGCCGCTGGTGATCCACACCCGCGATGCGGAGGACGATACCGCGCGCATCCTGATCGAGGAAACGGGGAAGGGGGCCTTCCGGGCGCTGATCCATTGTTTCACGGCATCTGCCGAATTCGGCCGCGCGATGATCGACCTGGGCCTGACGATTTCGATTTCGGGGATCGTAACTTTCAAGAGCGCCAAGGACTTGCAGGCCTTTGCTGCCGACGTGCCTGATGATCGCCTGTTGGTCGAAACCGATGCGCCGTTCCTCGCGCCCGTGCCGCACCGGGGCAAAACTTGCGAGCCCGCGTTCGTTGCAGATACCTGTGCTTTTATGGCCGGCTTGCGCGGAACCACTCCTGAGAAAATGGCTGAGGTGACCGGCGCAAACTTCTTTAATCTCTTCACCAAAGCGCACCTGTGAAGCTGATCGTTCTGGGTTCCGGTACATCGACCGGGGTGCCACGCATTGGCAACGACTGGGGCGATTGCGATCCGCTGGAGCCGCGCAACCGGCGTACGCGCGTGGCGATCGTCGTCGAAAGCGCCGATGGCACGCGACTGCTCGTCGACACGCCGACGGATTTGCGCCAGCAGTTGCTCGCCACCGATATTGCCCGAATCGACGGTGTGGTGTGGACGCATGACCATGCCGATCACACGCATGGCATCGACGATCTGCGTCCATTGCGCATGGGGCGTGGTTCGCCAATTCCAGGCTATGCTGCGGACGAGACGGTGCGTCGGCTGCGGCAGCGGTTCGGCTATGTTTTTGCTGGGCAGCACGGCTATCACACGATCTGCCAGCTCGATAATCTCGAACGGGTGCGGATGATCGCCGGCATCGGCGTGACCCATTGCCAAATGCCGCACGGGCCAGCGCAATCGACCGGTTTTCGTTTTGAACAGGACGGAAAATCAATCGGTTACGCCACGGACTTCAGCGAGATTACCAGCGAGATGGTCGCGCTGTTCGACAAAGTCGACGTACTCGTAGTCGATGCACTGCGTCGAACGCCGCATCCAACGCATGCGCACTTGGGCATGGCGCTCGAGCTGATAGAAGCGAGCCGGGCGCAACGCGGCGTACTGACACATCTCGACAAGTCGATGGATTACCGCGCATTGTGTGACGAGACGCCGGATTTTGTAGATCCGGGTTACGACGGGATGGAAATTGTGCTGTGAACGGTGACCGCTGGATCGCTCTGATCGGTATCGCCATGGCCCTGACGCTTGTGTTGGCCAATGGTGGCCTTCGGCGTTTGCCGCTGCGTTCTAAAGCGTGGATGGCCGCCGCGTGGGTGTTCATAATCATCGTGGCAGCATTTGCCTTCTCCCAGTTTCGTCGCTGACCTAATTTAACATAATGATTATTATCAACTCCAAGGATGCGGCGCTTGAACCCTTCCTCTGCCAACCCCTCAGCCACTTCTGACGAACCGTCACTCATGCAGCTTGCGCGTCTGCTACGCGTCATGGCGCGCTTGCGCGATCCTCACCATGGTTGCGAATGGGATCTGGCGCAGACATTCACCACCATCGTGCCCTATACGATCGAGGAAGCCTACGAAGTGGCCGACGCGATCGAGCGCGATGATATGCTGGGCCTGTGTGAGGAATTGGGCGACCTGCTCCTCCAGGTCGTGTTCCACGCCCGAATGGCTGAAGAAGCCGGCCAGTTTGCCTTCGCCGATGTTGCCGCAGCGATCAGCGACAAGATGGAATCGCGCCACCCGCACATTTTCGGCGATGAGGACGATGCCGGCCATTCGCGCGAAATCCGCTGGGAAACCCGCAAGGCCGCCGAACGCGCTGCCAAAGGCGCAGACAGCGCACTCGACGGTGTAGCGAACGCTCTGCCCGCACTGATGCGCGCCGAAAAGTTGCAGAAGCGCGCCGCCCGCGTGGGCTTCGACTGGCCCGACGAACAGGGCCCGGCGGACAAGCTGGCCGAAGAAGCCGCGGAATTGGCTGACGCACAGACCGATGCCGAAAGGATGGAAGAAGCCGGCGACCTGCTGTTTTCAGCCGTCAACGTGGTGCGAAGTTATGGCATCGCTCCCGAAGACGCACTCTGCCACGCCAATGCCAAGTTCGAGCGCCGTTTTCGAGCGATGGAAGCACTGGCCGACGGCAAGTTCGCCACTCTCGACCTCGATCGTCAGGAAGCACTGTGGCAGGCGGTCAAGGCGTCAGAGCCGCGTAAGCCGGCCTAGCTCGCGCGGCGTCAGCCGGACCTGCATCCGCAGCACCGGAGCACCGGCCGCGTCCTCGACCTGCCGTTCCGACAGCACTTCGCCGTGCGTGTGCAGCCACGCCAGGCGCTTGCCATCCGCCATCGGCACCGTCATTTCCAAGACTTGCGCGCCGCCCGTCAGCAGTTCGCTTAGTTGGTCAAGCAGAGCGGCGGTGCCCTCGCCCGTCATGGCCGAAATCGGCACGACCGGTAGATCGGACACGTCGTGCGCGATGATGTCCCGGCGCATCGCTTGTTCGTCAGCAGTCAGCAAATCCCATTTGTTCCATGCTTCAATGATCGGAACCTTGCTGCCTTCCGCACCGATCACGCCCAGATCGGCAAGGATTTCCTCCACTTCGCGCTTCTGCGCGGCGCTGGCCGGGTTGGAAATATCACGCACGTGCACGATCACGTCGGCCGCTGTGACTTCTTCCAGCGTGGCGCGAAACGCCGCGACAAGCTGGGTCGGCAGATCCGAGATGAAGCCAACCGTGTCCGACATGATGACCTTGTCGACGCCCGGCAGACGGACCGCGCGCATGGTTGGGTCGAGCGTGGCGAACAGCAAATCCTCGGCCATCACTTCTGCGCCGGTCAAGCGGTTGAACAGCGTCGATTTTCCGGCGTTGGTATAGCCGACCAGCGCGACCACCGGCCATGGCGCGCGCTGGCGGCGTTCGCGGTGAAGCCCGCGCGTGCGGCGCACTTGTTCGAGTTCGCGGCGAATGCGGCCCATGCGGTTGCGGATCAGCCGCCTGTCCGCCTCAATCTGGGTTTCACCGGGACCGCCAAGAAAGCCGAAGCCGCCGCGCTGGCGTTCAAGGTGGGTCCAACTGCGCACGAGCCGACCGGCCTGATAATCCAGATGCGCGAGTTCCACCTGCAGGCGTCCCTCGGCAGTCGAGGCACGCTCGCCGAAGATTTCGAGGATCAACCCGGTGCGGTCGATGACCTTGCGTTCGAGCTTGTCCTCAAGATTGCGCTGCTGGATCGCGGACAGCGAGCCATCGACGACCACGAGGTCAGCGTCGGACTGGTTGATGGCCACGCCGATGCGTTCCACCTGCCCTTCGCCGAACAGGGTGGACGGGCGAACCGCGCGAATCGGCAGGATGAAGGCGTCGACCACCTCCAGCCCGATGGCGCGGGCAAGGCCCTGCCCTTCTTCAAGCCGCGCCTCGGCGTCTTCGCCAAGGCCGCCTTTTTGCCGGATATCGGGCAGAACGACGAGGGCACGCGCGCCGCGCGTAACCTCGCCTTGCAGGTCTTCGGGATTACGACCAAATTCGAAAGTGCTCAGGATTCGCCATCCCATTCGCCGGAAAGATCGACGTGGCCGGCAGGCTGGATCGTCGAAACTGCATGCTTGTAGGCCAGCTGAACATAGCCCTCGCGTTCGAGCAGCATGCAGAACAGGTCGTAGGCTGCGACTTTGCCCTGCAACATCACGCCGTTGACGAGGAACATGGTCACCTGCACGCCCGCATCGCGCACGCTCGACAGGAAAATTTCCTGCAAAAGCCGCTTCTTGCCGTTGTCGTCGTTGCCGCCCTGGAAGTGGGCGACCGAAAGCTGCTGGCCCGGCATGATCGTGCTGATCGCATGCTTGTAGACCAGCTGGGACTGGCCATCCCGGCGCAGAAGGATCGAGAAGTTATCGAACCACGTGACAATGCCTTGCAGCTTCACGCCCTTCACCAGAAACATGGTGACGGGAATCTTGTTCTTGCGCAGATGGTTGAGGAACAGGTCTTGAAGGTTTTGGCCCTTGCCGCCCGTGGCAGCGGGAGCACCAGTGGGTGCGGCGACATCAGCGGGTGCAGCGTCCGCCGCAGCTGACTCGGCCTTGGCGCGAGGGCGTGCGGTGAGGGTCCGTCCGGTCATTCTTGTGACTCCTTCTTTGTATTGGCGCGGCCGTTTTAGGACCGTCGCGATCTGGCTTGATGTCCTGCCTCCACAGGAGGAAGGACATTTCAGCCGGGTTCAGCGGCAGTTGTATTGCCCGATCCCTCGCGCGTAAACTTGCAAATTGCGCGAGGGTTCCTTTGTTCTTACTCCGCCTCTTCCTCCTCACGCCGTTCAGCCATGCCCAACAGCTTCAGCTTGCGGTGCAGGGCGGAGCGTTCCATCCCGATGAAACTGGCGGTTTTCGAGATGTTTCCGGAGAACCGGCGGATCTGCACCTTCAGGTATTCACGCTCGAAGTTTTCGCGCGCCTCGCGCAGCGGGACGCCCATCAGGGCCGATGAATTCGTATCTCCACCAATCCGCGTTCCGGCGATTTCAGAGGGAAGCATGTCGGCATCGATCCGGCCCAGACGTTCGCGCGGGGCCAGAATGATCGTGCGTTCGACAACATTGCGCAGCTGTCGCACATTGCCCGGCCAGTCGTAGCTTTGCATGGCGGCGATGGCTTCGGGGGAGATTCCCGGCGGCGGAATGCCCTGTTCGCTGGCATGCCGGGCGAAGAAGTGGTCGGCCAGTGCCGGGATATCGTCGCGCCGGTCCGTCAACGAGGGGATCGTTACCGGCACCACATTCAGCCGGTAATAAAGATCCTCGCGGAACCGGCGCTCGGCAATCTCGCGTTCCAGCGGGCGCGAGGTGGACGAGACGACGCGCACGTCAACGCGGATCTGACGATGCCCGCCCACACGCACGAAGCTCTGCTCGGTAAGCACGCGCAGGATGCGGGCCTGGCTGGAAGGCGGCATATCGGCCACTTCATCGAGGAACAGCGTGCCGCCGTCGGCCATTTCAAGCAGACCTGCGCGCACCAGCTTGCCGTCGGCTTCCTCACCGAACAGTTCCTGCTCGAACCTTTCAGGCGTGATCCGCGCGGAATTGACCGTGACGAAGGCGTTCTGTGCGCGCGGGCTCCAAGAATGAAGCAGGCGCGCGGCGACTTCCTTCCCCGATCCGGCAGGCCCGGTGATGAGCAGGCGGCTGCCAGTATTCGCCACCCGTTTCAGCGTGGCGCGAACTTGGTTGATCGCGGCACTGTTGCCGGTGAATTCATCCGCCGTGGCAAAGCCCTGCCGCAGCCGGGCGTTTTCGCGCCGCAATCGTTCTGTCTCGGTCGCGCGTTCGACCAGCAGCAGCAGGCGTTCGGCCTCGAAGGGCTTTTCAAGAAAGTCCATTGCCCCGCGACCGATCGCGGAAACGGCCGTATCGATGTTGCCGTGCCCCGAAAAGATGATGACCGGCAGTTCCGGCTCACGCTTCTTGATCTCGTCGAGCACTTCCAGCCCGTCCATTGGGCTCCCGTGCAGCCACACGTCGAGCAGCACCAGGCTGGGCCTGCGCTCGTCCACGGCGGCCAGCGCCGCAGTGCTGTCTGCGGCGAGGCGGCAGCCATAGCCCTCATCGCTGAGCACGCCGGCGACAAGCTCTCGGATGTCGCGTTCATCGTCGACGATCAGGATATCGAGTGCCATTGTACGTCCAATTAGTTTGAGATCGTGGGTTCAGGGGCGTGGGTCAGATCGATTGACCGGCGGCTTCGGCGGTCAGATCACCGGCATTTTCTGTCGAGGCCAGCGGATTGCGGGCAAAACGCATGGTCACGCGGGTGCCGCCGCCGGCTTGCGGTGCGAAACCCATCTCGCCGCCGTGCTCCTCGACGATCTTGTTGACGATGGCGAGGCCCAGCCCGGTGCCCTTTTCGCGGGTGGTCATATAGGGTTCGAGGATGCGTTCGCGTTCGGCGGGCAGGCCGATGCCGTTATCGCTGACCGACACCGTCACCGCATGGCGGTCGCTTTCCATCGTCACGGCGATGCGTCCGCGAAAGTCCACATCCTCGCTACGCGCGCGTTGTTCAACCGCCTCCACTGCGTTCTTGAGCACGTTGGTCATCGCCTGGCCGAACTGGTGGCGGTCGGCCTCGATCGGGATCGAAGTTTCGCCTTCGAACGAGAACCCGATGTCCGAATGCGCCACTTCCTGCAAGAACAGGGCCTGAC
>DAICYJ010000226.1 GCA_027311705.1 Novosphingobium sp.
AGCATCAGCACTTGGCATTCCGGATCGCCAAAGCGCGCGTTGTATTCGATCAGCTTCGGCCCTTCGGCGGTCAGCATCAGCCCGGCATAAAGCACTCCGGAATAGGGCATGCCTTCGTTGGCCATCGCCTGCACCGTAGGGCCGATGATCTGTGCCATCACCTGTGTTTCGAGTTCAGCCGTCAGCACGCGCGCCGGGCTATAGGCGCCCATGCCGCCGGTGTTGGGGCCGGTATCGCCATCGCCCACGCGCTTGTGGTCCTGCGCCGAACCCAGCGGCACGATGGTGCTGCCGTCGGTGAGCGCGAAGAAGCTGGCTTCCTCGCCCTCCATGAATTCCTCGATCACCACTTCTGCGCCCGCGTCGCCAAACGAACCGGCAAACATGTCGGTCACGGCGGCTTCGGCTTCGGCCATCGTCATCGCCACGACCACGCCCTTGCCCGCGGCGAGGCCATCGGCCTTGATCACCACCGGCGCGCCGAATTGTGCGAGCGCGTCGCGCGCCTCGGCTTCGGTCTTCGTGCGCACGTACCCGGCGGTGGGAATGTCCGCGCGCGCGCACAAGTCCTTGGTAAAGCCCTTCGATCCTTCCAGCTGCGCCGCCGCCCGGCTCGGCCCGAACACCGAGAATCCAGCCCCGCGCAGCGAATCGCCCAGGCCATCGACCAGCGGCCCTTCCGGCCCGATGACCACAAGGCCGATGCGCTGTGTCTCGCAAAACGTGACGACGGCGGCATGATCGGCAAGGTCGAGCGTGACAAGCTGCGCGTGTTCCGCGATGCCCGGATTGCCCGGCGCGGCATAGAGGTTGCCCAGCAGCGGGGATTGGGCCAGTTTCCATGCAAGCGCGTGTTCGCGTCCGCCCGCACCCAGCAACAGGATATTCATGGCCGTTCCTTCCGCGCCTTTCGACGACGACGATAATGCTGGCGGGCTGTTAGCGAGGGAAGTGCCGGGCGACAACGCTCCCGCGCTGTCGATCTCCGAGATTTCCGCCCAGTTGAAGCGCACGGTGGAGGATCGCTTCGGCTTCGTGCGCGTGCGCGGCGAGCTTTCGGGCGTGAAGCGCGCCGCATCCGGCCACGTCTATATGTCGCTGAAGGACGAGGGCGCGCGGCTCGATGGCGTCATGTGGCGGGGCAATGCCCAGCGGCTCGGCTTCCAGGTCGAAGACGGCGTGGAAGTGATCGCCACCGGCAAGCTGACGACCTATCCCGGCCGCTCGAACTACCAGATCGTGATCGACCGGATGGAGATCGCGGGCGAGGGCGCGTTGCTGGCGCTGCTGGCCAAAACCAAGGCGCGGCTCGAAGCGGAAGGCTTGTTCGCGCCATCTCGCAAGCGCGCGCTGCCTTATCTGCCGCGCGTTATTGGCGTCGTGACGTCACCCACCGGGGCGGTCATCCGCGACATCCTGCACCGTTTGCGCGATCGCTTTCCCAGCCACGTGATCGTCTGGCCGGTGCTGGTGCAGGGGCAGGGCGCGGCGGCCCAGATCGCGGCGGCGGTGCGCGGATTTTCCGCCATCGAGCCCGGCGGCTCGGTGCCCCGGCCCGATCTCGTTATCGTCGCGCGCGGGGGTGGATCGATCGAAGACTTGTGGTGCTTCAATGAGGAAGAGGTGGTGCGCGCCATCGCCGCTTCCACCATTCCCGTCATCAGCGCGGTCGGCCATGAAACCGATACGACTTTGGCCGATTTCGCGGCAGATCTGCGAGCACCCACGCCTACCGCCGCTGCCGAGCTGGCCGTCCCGGTGCTGGGCGAATTGTCCGCCACGCTGGCCGATTTTCACGCGCGCAAGCAGCGCGGCATGGTGAGGCTGATGGCGCACACGCGCGAACGGCTGGAGCAGCGCGGCGGGCGGCTGCCGCAACCGCAAGCGCTGCTCCAGGGTCAGGCACAACGGGTGGACGATCTGGGCGAACGCCTGCGCCGCGCCCTCGTCCACCGCACCGAAATAGCCGGGGCGGCGCTCGCCCGCCATGCGGGGGCATTGCGTCCGGCGCTGCTGACCGCCCGCGTGGGGCGTGAGCGGGAACGGCTGGCGGGCCTGCGCCTGCGTCCCGAACAGGTGCTGCAACACATCGAAAACGCTCGCCACCGGGTCGATGCGCTCGACAGGTTGCGCCGCTCGCTCGATCCTGAAGCACCCTTGCTGCGGGGCTACGTGCTGGTGACCGATGCCGCGGGCCATGTGGTGAAAGACCGCGCGACGGCGGCGCAGCGAGCCGCACTGCGCCTGAAGTTCGCCGATGGCGCGCTCGATGTCGTGCCGCAGGGCACCATACCTGCGCCGAAACCCGGCGCGCGCGCGCGTCCATCAGCACCGGGCGATGCGCAGCCCAAACTCCTGTGAACTTTTCACGCGCGAAATTGCGCCAGCGCGCATGAACGCCTAGATCATGTCCATGTTGACCAGCTCTCCCGGTCGCCTCGCGCGGCTCCATTACCTGCCCGGCAGCTTTCGCCAGATCTCGCCCGGCGACCATGTGCTCTGCGCCATCAGCAGCGCGGTCATTCCGCTAGACATGCTGCGCTACTGGAATGCGGAACGGCAGGAAGCTTATGCCACCGCCGAGATTGCCACCCGGCGGCTGATGGAACAGCCGTGACGCTGCGGCGCGCGGGTGGGTTTGCGGCAAGCGTCGCGCTCGCGGCCTGCGCGGTCGCCGCACCGGCGCAATCGCCAGCACCCGCCGAAGCCGCACCGACGACCGCTCTTTCTGGCCTGCCTGCTACTGGTCTTTCGGTGCGCGGCCCCGCCACGCAAGGCGGCTGGCTGCGCGGCAGAGTCGCGCCCGGCACCCGCGCGCTTTCGCTCGACGGCCAGCCAGTGCCGTTCGCAGCCGATGGCGGGTTCTTCGTCGCGTTCGATCGCGATGCCGGGCCGCAGGCTACGCTGGCTGTCACGCTGGAAAGCGGCGTCTCGCTGTCCACGCCCATCGCCATCGCCCCGCGCGGCTGGGCCATCGAACATATCAACGCCGCCAAACGGCCCGGCGGCATGCCCGACGCGGAATACCAGCGCCGCCGCGCCGGCGAACTCGCGCAGATCAAGGCCGCCCGCGCGCTGGATACCGAGGCCCAAGGCTGGCGACAGGCGTTCGCGCGGCCCGCCGCCGGGCGCTTTTCCGGAAAGTTCGGCTCGCAACGCATCTATCGCGGCGAACCGGGTGCCTATCATTCAGGCCTCGATATCGCCGGCGGTGCGGGCACCCCATTCAGCGCCCCGGCCGATGGCGTGGTGGTTCTGGCGGCGCAGGATCCGTTCACGCTCGAAGGCCACCTGCTGATCATCGACCACGGCATGGGCCTGTCCAGCGCGTTCCTCCACGCCTCCGCGCTCAAGGTAAAGCAGGGCGACGTCGTTCGTCAGGGGCAGGTCGTGGGCCTGATCGGCAGCACCGGCCGCGCCACCGGCCCGCACTTGCACTGGGGCGTGGTATGGAAAGGCCGTCGGCTCGATCCACTGCTGTTCCTCGCGCCCGCAGGCTGATGGTTCAGCCGCCGTTGGTCCAGCGATGCTGCTGCATTTTTTCGGTGCCCTGCCGCTGTTCGGCCTTCATGCCCGCCCATTCCGCAGCGGTGGCGCACACTTTCTTGGTCGAAAGCCGCGATCCGATCACGTCGACGGTGCGGCAGATGATGCGGGCAGAATCCCCGGTATCTTCCTTCTGATTGGCTTTTACGGTGGACGGCGCGGGTGCCTCGGTTGCAAATGCCGGGCTGGCGACGGTGAGTGCCAACGAAATCGAAAGGGCTGCGCGCTTCATTCCTGCGGGTTCCTTGCGGGATTGGGGTTGCCGGAACCGAGTCCGGCGTATTGCGCAAGCATGCGGCCAGCGTTGAGCAACGTCAATTGCTTGCTGCATCGCGACTTGTACGGCCAGCGTTGCAGCCAGAGGAACGAACAATGAAGGATCCACGCATCGCAGAGGCCGACCGCGCGCTGGCCGCCCGCGATCCGGCTCGCGCCCGCGCGTTGATGGAAGCAGCGGCGAAACAATCTGTGTTTGGCCTCGACGAATGGCGCAAGCTGGCGTCGCTGCGCCGTGCAAGCGGCGATCTTGCCGGTGCCCTTGCCGCCACGCGCCGCGCCCTGACCATTTCACCGCTCGATTTCTTCAGCCTTCTGTCGAAGGGCGCAATCCTTGAACAGATGGGCGATCCGGGCCACGGCGAGGTATTCGGCCAGGCGCTGGCGCAGCAACCGGCAGGCGGGCTGCCCGATGCGCTGAAAGCCATCGTCGCCCATGCCGAAGCGGTCTATCGCGGCTATCAGGAATCGCTTGAACGCGATCTTGCGGTCGCCGCCGACCAGGCGCTGGCCGCGCTTTCGCCGCTGCATCGCCGCCACGCCGAACGGTTCATTTCAAACACCACCCGCCGCACGCGCCCGTTTCGCAGCGAGCCGACGCATTTCCACTATCCCGGCCTGCTCGAAGACGAATTCCACGATCGCGCAGCCTTTCCGTGGCTGGCGCGCTGGGAAGCGCTGACCGATGCCATTGCCGAGGAATTCGCCACCGTCGTCGCTGCGGAATCCGCCGAACTGCTGCCCTATCTCAACTACAGCGAGGATCAGCCGCTGGCGCAGTGGCGGGCGCTGAACAAATCGCGCGAATGGACAGCGATCCATCTGGTTCAGCGGGGCAAGGTGGTGGAAGCCAACGCCCGCCACTGCCCCCGCACCATGGCCTTCCTGCACGAAGTGCCTCAGCCCAATATTGCGGGCTGCGGTGGCAACGCGATGTTCTCACTGCTCGCGGCGCGCACGCGAATTCCGCCGCATGTCGGCGTCGCCAATTTCCGCCTTGTCGCGCATTTGCCGCTGGTGGTGCCGTCCGATTGCTGGTTCCGCGTGGGCGAAACCACGCGGCCGTGGCAGCGCGGAGAGGCCTTCGTGTTCGACGATACGATCGAGCACGAGGCTGCCAACGACAGCGACGAACTGCGCGTGGTGCTCATCATCGATTGCTGGCACCCCGGCCTTTCCGAGGCCGAACGCGCCGCCGTCTCTGCCATCGTGGCGGCCAGCCCGATCGTCGCCGGGGGCCTGTAACCGTTCACTCCACGCGCCGCATCCGCACCGAAGGCTGCCCGTCGACCGAAACCTTGTAGCTGCCCAGCGCGGCCTGCTTGATCTTCACCGGGTTGCCGGGGCGCGGGCCAAGCACGAAGTGGTCCGTACTCACTTGTTCCCACACCGCGCCATCGGCCAGCACGATGCGCCACTGGCCGTCGCGCGTCGGCCGCGCCGATGCGATGGTCGATGCAATCTCGGTAATTTCCTCGTCCTCGTCACGGCCATTGCCGAAGATATTGAGCGAGGGCAGCTTGAACCCGAACAGGCCCTTTCTTGCGCTGCGCACATCGACCTTGTCGGCGATCACGATGTCGCGCGATTTGGTTGCCGTATCGAATGCCAGCACCTGCTTGTCATAACAGGCGAGCCGTTCGGCATCGGCCGCAATATCGCGGCAGGCGACCAATTGCTGCACGATCGCGGGCGTGGCTAGTCGATCAGCAGAATCTTTCTTTGCCATCGCGGGTGCTGCGTGCAGCAAAATGGCAAACGCGGCGGCATGAATAAGCAAATGGGCGCGCATCGGAATTCCTCTCAATCGGCGACAGCAGGATGGTCATGCGCGTATAAGGTTGCAAGCGTCACCGGAACTGGTTTCGTCAGTGTGGCACAATGGTTACATCGGGAACAAATATAAGTGCAGCAAAGCCAAGCGCGCTTTACACTGGCGGGGCCTTTGGGGCACCCGTTCAGCATCCGGGTGGCTGATCGTTCACATCTTCGTTGTTTGACACCACCTGGCCTGAGCAGGGCGGATTTGAGTCCGTTCACGTTATAGGGGCTGAATAACCATGAAAAATCTTAACATGCTGAAGGCGACTGTTGCGCCTGCGGCGCTTGGTCTGGCGATGCTCGCCACGCCGGGCTTCGCGCAGGAAGTGCCGCAGACAACCGCCGCGGCAGAAGAAGCGCCGACGGTAATCGTCGTTACCGGTTCGCGCATTGCTTCGCCGAACCTTGATTCCATTAGCCCGGTCACCGTCGTTTCGGCCGCTGACGTCAAGGCGACGGGTACGACCCGCATCGAAGATCTGGTCAACTCGCTGCCACAGGTTTTCGCTGGCCAGGGTTCGAACATCTCGAACGGTTCGACCGGCACGGCCACGCTCGATCTGCGCGGCCTCGGTTCGGATCGCACGCTCGTGCTGATCAACGGCCGCCGCGTGATTCCGGGTGATCCCAGCTCGTCGGCTGCGGATATCAACATCATTCCGGCTTCGATGATCAAGCGCGTTGACGTGCTGACCGGTGGTGCTTCGGCCGTTTACGGTGCGGACGCTGTTGCCGGCGTCGTCAACTTCGTGCTCGATACCCAGTTCGAAGGCTTCCGCCTCGATGGGCAGTACAGCCTGTACAACCACCGCAACCGCGCTGGCGTTGGCGTCACCCAGGAACTCGATCGCCGTAACTTCGCTTATCCGCGGGGTTCGTCGACCAACGGCGGCACGGTCGATGCCACGCTGTCGTTCGGCGCAGGCTTCGATGATGGCCACGGCCATGTCACCGCCTATGTCGGCTATCGCAAGACCAACCCGGTCCTGCAAAGCTCGCGCGATTACAGCTCGTGCGTCCTTGGTGCGCAAACCACGGCGCAGGTCGCCGCCAGTCCGAACCGTCCGTACAACTGCGGTGGTTCGTTCACCGGTGCTCGCGGCAACTTCATCGCCTACAATTCGTTCGGCGATTCGACGGACCTGCTCGGTGGCGGCGCAGACGGCAAGTCGCCTGACGGCATTGCCGATTCGCTGACCTCGACCGTGTACTCGCTGGGTGCCGGTCGCTCGTTTGAAAACGCGGCCGACGCGCCGTACAACTTCGGACCGCTGAACTACTTCCAGCGTCCTGACGAGCGCTATACCGCCGGCCTGTTCGCAGACTACGAAATCTCCGAAGCGATCCACCCGTACATGGAATTCATGTTCATGGACGATCGCACCGTCGCGCAGATCGCGCCGTCGGGCAACTTCGGCTCCACCCTGTCGATCAACTGCGACAACCCGCTCCTCAGCGCACAGCAGAAGGCGATCGTCTGCTCCAGCGAGAACCTTCTCGTCAGCGCCAGTCCGCTTCGTGCTTTCGATGTGGTTGCCAACTCGCCGGGCGAAACCGCGTTCAACTTCACCGATCCGTCGACCGGTGCACAGTACAACCGCGGCTTCCTGCAAACCTTCCGTCGCAACGTCGAAGGTGGTCCGCGTCAGGACGATCTCCAGCACACCAACTATCGCGCCGTCATCGGCACGAAGGGTCGCCTGGGTAAGGCCTGGAACTACGACGCCTACTACCAGTATGGTCGCACGATCTTCTCGGAAACGTACTTCAACGACACCTCGATCTCGCGCATGACCAAGGCGCTCGATGTGGTCACCGGCCCGAACGGCCAGCCCGTCTGCCGTTCGGTCCTCGATGGTTCGGATCCGAACTGCAAGGTCTGGGATATCTTCGGCGGCACCGTTTCGAAGGATGCGATCAGCTACTATTCGGTTCCGGCCTTCCAGCGTGGCATCAATACCGAACAGGTCGCCAGCGCCTACCTCAGCGGTTCGCTGGGTGAATACGGCATCAAGTCGCCGTTCGCCAACGATGGTCTCGGCCTGGTCGTGGGTGCGGAATACCGCAAGGAAACATTGAACTTCCAGCCGGACGTTCTGTATCAAACGGCCGATCTTTCGGGTCAGGGTGCAAAGATCCTGCCGGTTCAGGGCGATTACCACGTCACCGAATTCTTCGGGGAACTGCGTATCCCGCTGGTGCAGGATAGCTTCATTTACGATGCCTCGATCACCGGCGGCTATCGTAACTCGAAGTATGTTCTTTCCACCAAGAACAGCTTCACCACCAATACCTACAAGATTGAGGGTGAGATTTCGCCGGTTCGCGATATCCGGTTCCGTGCCGGCTATAACCGCGCCGTCCGCATCCCCACCCTGCAGGATCTGTTCAAGCCGAACGCGATCCAGCTGGATGGCAGCACCGATCCGTGCGCCGGCTTCGCAATCACGCCGGATGATGTCGGCTGCCTTGCACAGGGTCTGTCGGTTGGGCAGACGGTTGCCGAAAATCCGGCTGGCCAGTATAACGGCTTCCTCGGCGGCAACCCCGGTCTCAGCCCCGAAGTGGCGGATACCATCACGGCGGGTGCGGTGTTCACGCCCACCTTCATTCCGGGCCTGTCGATCAGCGTCGATTACTTCAACATCAAGATCAAGGGCGCGATCCAGGGCTACGGCACGGACACGATCCTCAAGCAGTGCACCGATACGGCCGATCCAACGTTCTGCTCGCTCGTTCATCGCGATGCTTCGGGTTCGCTGTGGCGCACGTCGGATGGTTTCACCATCAATCCAACGCGCAACATCGGTGGCGTGAAGACTTCGGGTATCGACGTAAACCTGGGCTACAACCGTGAAGTCGGCGCCGGCCGCGCCACGATCAGCTTCGTCGGCACCTACCTCGACAAGCTGATCACCGACAACGGCCTCAGCCCGGCCTACAACTGCGCTGGCCTGCACGGCGTGCTTTGCGGCACTCCGAACCCGAAGTGGCGTCACCAGATGCGCGTCGGTTACGAAGCCAAGAACGGTCTCGGCGCTTCGGTGCGGTGGCGCTTCTTCCAGCACGTGACGCAGGATGGCAGCAGCTCGCAGCCAGCTCTCACCGGTGATACGCAGCCTGCCAACCTGCGCATGCCCGATGTCAGCTACTTCGATCTCGCGCTCACTGCACGTGTCGGCGATCACTATGCATTCCGCATCGGCGCCAACAACTTCTTCGACAAGCAGCCTCCGCTGGTGGGCAACCCGGTCTGCGGTGGCGACAGCCGCTGCAACGGCAACGTCTGGGCGCAGGTTTATGACTCGGTGGGTCGTTACATCTACGCCGGCGTGACGCTCGACTTCTAAGTCGAACGCACCGCTGAAAGGTTCAGGGCGGGTCTCGCAAGAGGCCCGCCCTTTTCTTTGCAGAAGTGCCGCTGCTTCCACGTGAGTAGAACAATCGCTAGGCTGGATATCATGGATCGTCACAAAGCGATGCGGCAGGCCTTGCGCGATACGCCGGCGTCCACACCCGATGCGCTGTTCAAGCTGGGCGTGCAGGCGGTCAACGCCGGCCTGTTCGAACCGGTGCGCGATCGATTCGCCGCCGAAGTTGCCGGCGCGCGCAACAACGATGCGCGCTTCTGGCAAGTCCTCGGCCTTGCGCAGCGCGGGCTTCAGGATAGCGCCTCTGCTCATGCCGCGTTCACCCGCGCGGGCGCGCTGGCCCCCACCGATCCGCTCATCGCCCACAGCCTCGCCCGCACCGCGCTCGAAGCCGGTTACCCTGCCACCCCCCTGTTCGACCACGCCCGCGCGCTGGCTCCCGCTGATGGCAGCGTGCTGCTCGGCCGGGCCGCCGCACAACATGCCGAAGGCGACACCGCGCAGGCCCGCGCCGATCTCGTGGAAATCTTGCAGGCCAATCCCGGTTGGCTCGATGGCCACGCCTGCTACGCCCGCCTCACTGCCACCGTCGCGCCGGACGACGATATTGCCGGCACCCTGCGCGCCGCCTTGGCGCGTTTTCCCCGGCAGGCGGACTTGTGGGCCACGCTGATCCGCCTGCACAACGAAGCCGGCGCGTTCGAACAGGCGCTCGCCGCCGCCGAACAGGCGCGGGCGGCAGCCGGGCCAAGTGCCCAACTGGCCTTGCTCGAAGGCACGGCTCTCAACGAGGCGGGAAGGGCAGAGCAGGCCCTTGCTGTCTTCACGTCTCTACCGCCAGATAGTGCCGCCACCACCCGGCTGCACCGTATCCGCGCGCTGATCCGCCTTCGCCGTTTCGATCAGGCATTGGCTCTCGCTGAATCGCATGGGCCTGATGAAGCCGACATGTGGCCCTACCGCGCGTTGCTTTGGCGCTTGACCGGCGATGCCCGCTGGCGCTGGATTGAAGGCGACGACCGGCTGGTCAGCGTCCACGATCTCGCAGACAGGATCGACCTCACACGGCTAAGCGAAGTGCTGCGCAGCATCCACCGCGGCACTGGCCGCCCGCTCGATCAGTCGGTGCGGGGCGGCACGCAGACAGACGGCAATCTGCTTGCCCGCGCAGAGCCCGAAATCCGCTTCTTGCGTAAGGCGTTGATGTCAGCCGTCGAAGATCATGTTGCTCAATTGCCCTCGCCCGTTGCCGGCCATCCCACTCTGCTCGGCACGCGCGCACCGCTGCGGGTCGCAGGGTCATGGTCGGTCCGGCTCGATGGCCAAGGGTTCCACGTGGATCATGTGCACCAGCAAGGCTGGCTGAGTTCGGCGCTTTATGTCGCGCTGCCTGAAGGCCCGGCGGGCATCGACCGCACCGGCGGCAACCATGAAGGTTGGCTGGCGCTGGGTGAAAACCGCGCGCTGCTGCCCGAAGTCGAAGGCTTCCGCCTGATCGAACCAAAGGCGGGCCGCCTCGTCATCTTCCCCTCCACGATGTGGCACGGAACGCGGCCGTTCGGCGCGGGCGAGCGTCTGACCGTGGCGTTCGACATCGCGCCGCCCATTCAGGAATCCGCATGACCGCCGATACGTTGATCCAACCCATCGTCGATCGGATGCGCGCGGGCGACATGCCCGGCGCGCTCGCACTGGCCGAACGCGCGCTGGCGGATCACCCGGCCTCGGTCCCGCTCGTCGGTCTCGCCGCAATGGCCGCACTACGCGCCGGGGAAAAGCCGCGCGCCGAAATTCACTTACGCCGGCAGCTGGCGCTCACCCCGGCCGATCGTGCCGCCCGCACCAACCTCGCGCTGTTGCTCGCCGATCTGGGCCGCAACGACGAGGCGCTGGACCTTGCACGCGATTATGGCGATTCGCATCGGCTGTCGCGGCTGGCGGGCTATCTGCACCAGCAGACCGGCGAAATGGCGGAGGCTGCCAGCGCCTATGATGCCGCGCTTGCGGCACAGCCGGGTGACGTCGAAATCTGGAACAACCTCGGTAATGTGCGCGCTGCGCTGGGTGATGGTCCGGGGGCGGTAAAGGCCTTTGAAACGGCCATCGACCGGGGTGGCAATACGCCCGACATATTCCTGAACCTGTGCCGCGCGCTGCGCCGCTTCGAAAGCCGTGCCAAGCGGCTGAACGTGGCGGCAGAAGGCCACGCGCGCTTTCCCGATCACGCCGATCTCGCCATCGAGCACGGTCTCGCGCTCGCCTCGAACGGCCGCGTGGTCGAAGCCGAAGCGGCCTTGCGCGAAGTGCTGACCACGGAGGAGGGGTTCGGCGCGGCCCACGTCGAACTCGGCCTGCTGCTCGAAAACCTCAACAAGCTCGATGATCTCGATCAGCTGATCTCAGATGCCGCAGCACGCGGGCTCGATGCACCCGAAATGTCGTTCCTGCGCGGATGGAGCCTGCGCCGCCGCGATCGCTTCGCCGAAGCTGCCGTCGAGGCCGAGCGCATTCCTTCCACCATCAGCCCGATCCGCTCGCAACAACTGAAGGCAGAAATCGCCGACCGGCTCGGCCATGCGGACGAAGCCTTCGCCGCCTTCGCCGCCATGAACGCAGCGTCGCTGGCCGAACAGGGCACGCTGGCGGGGGATACCTTCCGCGAGCGCACGCTCGCTGCCACCGCGAGGCTGCCCGAATCCGCGCAATTGCCGCCCGTTCCGCGCGGCGACGATCCGCACCCCGCGCCGATGTTCATCGTCGGCTTCCCGCGTTCGGGCACTACGCTGCTCGATACGATGCTGATGGCCATGCCCGAACTCGAAGTGTTCGAGGAACAGGCCATGCTCGCACACGTGCGCACGGCGTTTCCAACATTGGCGGTCGAATCCAACACGGCGCAAGTGCAGGCGGCGCGGGCTCTTTACTGGCAGCAGGCGGCCTTGCTGGGCAAAATGGACGGCCGCCGCGTCGTCGACAAGCACCCACTCCACATGGCGCATATGGGCGAAGTTCACAGACTTTTCCCCGACGCCCAGATCGTGCTGGTGGAACGCCACCCCTGCGACGTGGTGCTCAGCTGCTTCATGGCCAATTTCGTGCTGAACCAGGCAATGCGCAGCTTCACCGATATTCAGGAAGCGGCCCGCACCTATGACGCGGTGTTCAGCGCATGGGAAAGTGCGGAAGCCCTGCTGCCGCTGAACACCCACAGAGTCCGCTACGAACGCATGGTCGGCAATCTGGAGGGCGAACTGCGCCCGCTGATCCGGTTTCTCGGTCTCGAGTGGCACGAAGACCTGCTTGATCACCGCAAGGCGGCGGCCAGCCGTGGAGTGGTCCGCACGGCCAGCTATGCGCAGATCGGCCAGCCAATCTATAGCCACGCCCGCGAACGCTGGCGCCGGTATCGCGCGCACCTGGAACCCATTCTGCCGATCCTCGCCCCGTGGGTCGAAAAACTCGGCTATGAACTTTAGCGAACGCGCCAATATCGAATGTGCGTGCCGGGTGCGAGGTCCATCGGCTCGAGCCATGAAGGCGCTTTTCCGGCGCGCAGCGCGGCGGCGAGGCCCTTTGGTGCGAGTTGCTGATACAGCAGCATTTCCGGTGCCGAACCGCACATCGTCAGCAACGTGGCACCGTGGCGCTGCACTATGGCGCGCGCGGATTCGGGTTCTGCCATGAATGCGGCCATCACATCGCGGATGCTTTCGCCGGCGCGGTGGTGGCCGGTGGCGACCACGCGCTGGTCGGTGCGCAGCAGGATGTCGGGGCTAATGTCGACGGGGGCGAAAACGGTGGTCGCGGGCATCCGCGCCAGCGGGGCAAGGCCGCGCGTGAAATTGCAATTGGCCAGCCGGCTAGGCGCATCGCTGCTCATGCCGGCCTTGTGCGGCACCAGGGCATAGGCGGCGGCGATCGGGAATGCGGGCAGCACGGCCACCATCATCGCCACATCGATGGCAAGGCGGCGGTTCATGTCCATTTTCAGCGAGGCAAGACGCCACAGCCGGATCTGGCGCGCGGCGGGGACCAGAGCGATCGCGGCGGCGGTGGTCATCGCGCGGCTCAGCAGCAGACCGATCACGGTCGCACCGATC
>DAICYJ010000044.1 GCA_027311705.1 Novosphingobium sp.
ATCGCGGTCGACGCTGACAAGCGCACCCTGCGCACCCTTGGGCACATTGGCCTGAATCGATTGGGTTGCGGCATGCTGCGCGGCGGGATCGAGCGTGGTCCACACTTCCATCGGCTGATCGTTATCCGGCACCAGCAGATCGAGCTGCGGCAGCACCCAGTCGGTGAAATAGCGCGCCGAGTTCTGGCCCTGTTCGGCCGCCAGCTTCACGCCTTCGAGATCGACAGCGGCGGCCTGCGCCGGAGTGATCGCGCCGGTATCCTGCATCGTCTGGATCACCACGCGGGCGCGCTCGACCGCGGCCTTGGCATCGGCGGTGGGCGAATAGTGCGACGGTGCCTTGACCAGACCGGCCACGATGGCGGCTTCGCCCAGGCTCATCTGTTCGCCCGAATGGCCGAAGAACTTGCGTGCGGCGGAATCGACGCCATAGGCGCCGCCGCCGAAATAGACCTTGTTGAGATAGAGTTCGAGGATCTGGTCCTTGCTGAACTTCGTTTCCAGCGCCAGCGCCAGCACCGCTTCGCGGATCTTGCGATCGAAAGTGCGGCTGGAGTTCAGGAAGATGTTGCGCGCCAACTGCTGGGTGATCGTCGATCCGCCCTGCCGCCACCTGCCCGATTGCGTGCGGACATAAACCGAGCGGGCGATGCCCACCGGATCGACGCCCCAATGATCGCGAAAGCGCCGGTCCTCGACCGAGACCATCGCGGCCTTCATGGCGCTCGGGATGCGTTCGATGGGAATCCATTTGCCGTAGCTTGGACCCAGCGTGACAATTTCGGAGCCATCCGATGCGCGGACCACGATCATCTGCCCGGCCGCGCTCGATTTCAGGCGGTCGTAGCTGGGCAGCGTACGCGCGGTGATCAGCACGGCACCAATCACAGCAATGGCGGCGAGCAGCGCGAATCCGCCACCCCACACCACCATCCGGCGGAACCAGCGGCCGATGAACGAGGATTCGCGGCCCCCGCGCGAGGAATCGCGGCCCGGTGCCGGGCGGCGGGGCGTGTCCCGTCTGGCCATCAGTTGCTTACCGGTCCCTCATTGTGCGGGCGCGTCCCGAAAATCCGCCCATGCATAGGCGATTTGTAACACAGGGTTAATCGCGAAGTTTGCGGAGGGAGATTTGTGGCTGAACGCGTTGCTGTTCCGTCGGCGTCGTGGCCCCACCCCGCTACGACTACGCCTCACTTCGTTCGGCAAGTCTCGCTCCCCTCCCCGCTGGGGAGGGGTTGGGGGTGGAGGTTCGCCGTTTCGGGAGAGGGCGGCCTCAGTCCTTCGGCTCGAACTCCAGGCTGGCGCTGTTCATGCAGTAGCGCAGGCCGTTCGGACCCGGACCATCCGGGAACACATGGCCGAGGTGGCCGTCGCAGGTGGCGCAGCGGACTTCAGTGCGGACCATGCCGTGCGCGACATCGCGGTGTTCGTCGACCGCTTCGGCATCGACCGGCGCGGTGAAGCTGGGCCAGCCGGAGCCGCTATCGTACTTGGTGGCGGACGTGAACAGCGGCGTGCCGCAGCCGGCGCACAGATATTCGCCGGTCGACTTGTTCTTTTCGTACTTGCCGGTGAAGGCCCGCTCGGTGCCCGCCTCGCGCAGCACGTGATACTGTTCGGGGCTGAGACGTTCGCGCCATTCGGCTTCGGTAAGGTTCATCTTGTCGGGCATGGGGATCTCCTGTCAGCGGGCAGGATATGGGAAGCCACGCGCGGCATCGCAAGTTTGCAAACGTTCCTTAACCGGCTTGCGTTAAGGCTGGCGGCACTCGTCGGACATGAGCGTGCGCACCATGAAGAATCTCGGCTTTCTGATCTGGCTGGCGGCCGCTTTCGGCTTTCGCAGTATCTCGAAAACGTTCGAAGCACAGGGCGACGTTGCCGCGCTTGCGGGCCAGGGCGAAGGACTTGGCGGCCATCTGGTCGCCTTGCTGTTCCTCCTCCTCGCACTCGGCTGTTTCCTGCGCGCGGGACAACTGGCGTTCCGGCGCATCATGGGGCGGCCCCCGGAATCCCCGGCGCATGTTTTTGCCGATGACGAGAGCATCGAACCGGCGCGGCCACTGGCACGCGACCAAGGCGGTCAACTGCCGCGACGTGATCAGCCGCCGGTGGCATCACCGCCGCAAGCGCCGCGCTTCGGCCGCAAAGGGCTGTAGCCTTCCAAAGGCGAAGTTCAGGTCTGCGCTGGAAAACGTCGTCTTGCGATCAGTTGAAATGCTCGACGATCAGCACGGTGCCCTGATGCCCGGCAATCCGCATGCGGGTGCCCGGCTGGGCATCCGGCCCCTGTGCCAGCCATTCAGTGTCGCCGTGGCGGACCTTGCCGCTGCCGCCCTCGATCGTGCGGGTGACGACGGCGGTTTCGCCCAGCAGCTGCCCGCCGCGATCGTTGAGCATCGGATCGGCCAGCGTACCGGGATTGCGGGCATACCACTTGCGGCCCGCGACCAGCGCCAGCCCGCCCAGCACCGCGAACAACACGACCTGCCCTTCGAACGGCACCGGCAGCCATGCCGCGACAAAGCCGGTGACGAGCGCCGCCGCCGCGACCCAGATCAGGAAATAGCCCGGCGCGACCAGTTCTGCGATGGCGAGGCCGACGCCCAGCGCCAGCCAGCCCCAATGCAAGCCCAGCACGCTTTCGAGGATGCCGGTCATGCGGTCAGCCCTGCCCCTGCGAGCTTGGCGAAATCGGTGGTGGCATGACCGGCCGGCGCGGCGGTGCGGGGGGTGCCGGTGGCGGCGATTTTGGCCCCACCGCATCCGAGATCAGTTCGCCGATCCCGCCCAGCGAACCGATCAGCTGCGTGGCTTCGACCGGGAACAGGATGGTCTTGGCATTGGGCGAGGTGGCGAATTCGCGCACCGCTTCGACGTATTTCTGCGCGATGAAATAATTGAGCGCCTGAGTGCCGGAGGTGGCGATGGCTTCGGACACGACTTGCGTGGCGCGCGCTTCCGCCTCGGCCGAGCGCTCGCGCGCCTCGGCATCGCGGAAGGCGGCTTCCTTACGGCCTTCCGACTCCAGGATCTGCCCCTGCTTCTGCCCTTCGGCTTTGAGGATTTCCGACGCGCGCGCGCCTTCGGCTTCAAGGATCGAGGCGCGCTTCTCGCGTTCCGCCTTCATCTGCCGCGCCATCGCGTTCGAGATATCGGCGGGCGGGCGAATGTCGCGCAGTTCGACGCGGATAATCTTGAGGCCCCAAGGCGAAGTGGCGTGATCGACCACGGCGAGCAGCCGGGCGTTGATCTCGTCACGCTTCGACAGCGTTTCGTCGAGGTCCATCGAACCCATGACGGTGCGCAGGTTGGTGGTCGTGAGCTGCATGATGGCGACGTAGAGATTGGAAATCTCGTAGGCCGCCTTGCCCGCATCGAGCACCTGGAAGAACACCACGGCATCGACGCCGACCATCGCGTTGTCGCGGGTGATGATTTCCTGCCCCGGAATATCGAGCACCTGTTCCATCATGTTGACTTTGTGGCCCACGCGATCGACGAACGGCATGATGAAGTGCAGGCCCGGCTGCGCGGCCAGCGTATACTTGCCCAGTCGCTCGATGGTGTAGACATGGCCCTGCCGGACCACGCGGATGCCGGTGGCCAGATAGACCACGACCAGCCCCGCCAGCAGAATCAGAACGCCTTCCATTGCTTCCCCCCTCAGGTTCGCGGGCGATGATAACGCAAAGGTGTAAAATTCAGTAGTGCGACTTGGCCGCCGGTTTGGCCAGATCGTAGCAGTGGGCGATGTCGTATTTCTCGATCCCGCCGGCGCCGTCGAAGGCTTCCTTCAGCATGGCATCGTGCGCCAGCGCAAGCGCGGCATCGGCCTCGTCGCCGGACTTGCCGCCGGCCACCAGCGCCTCATGCTGACGTGCGGCGAGCACCGAAGCCAGCGTCTTCATGTCCTGCGCCGCGGGGCTAAGGCCTTCGCGGGCGTGGACTTCGTCATAGGCCAGCGAAAGTATCGCGCTGCATTGGAGCAAAGTAGGCTCCTTCAGCGGCGGCACTTCGGCCTCGAGCCGGGCGAGGCAGGGCTTCATCGCGGTGCGCAGCGCGCCATCGGGATCGGTGCCGGCGCGGGCCTGAAGAGCGGCGACGTCGGCCGTGAGGATATCGCGCACCTGTTCCTTGGTCAGCCCGGCCTCACCGACGACCTTGTCGCCCACTGCGGCGAAGTAGCGCTTGCCGCGCACGGCGAGCATCGGGAATGCCAGTGCCGCTTCCTCGCCGCGCGCCTGTTCGGTGGCGACGACGGCAAACGTGGCGGCGCATTGCAGTGCGGCGCGATGATCGTCGGTCAGCCCGGCGGGCTGCGGCGGGGGCGTGGCCAATGCGGGCTGGGCCAGAGCGGACTGGGCGAGCAGCGAGAGCAGGGCGGCGAGGCAGAGGGGATGGCGCATGCCGGGGGTATAGGCAGCGCAAGATTGCCGGTCACTGACTAAAAAGGGCGGCCCTGCGAGTATCCCGTCTTCGCGGCGACATCGCAGGGCTGCCAGCAGCGCACGCCGACGGGTGGTCGGGGGGCGTGCGGGGAAGCTTTTGATTCAGTGCGCGGCGGCGTTGCACTTTGCGAGATCGTCGGCGGCGAGATCGCCCTTCGGCGTGGCGAAGCGGGTGATCGCACCGTGCTTCTTCGCCAGCCGCGCGCAGACGATGGCGGGCCGCGACGTATCGCGCACCGCCTGGCAGGAATCGCCGGCGCAGGACCACATCAAGCCACCCTCGATAGATCGGACTGGAGCCGCCTTTGGCGTGGCGAGCGTGGCGACATAATAGCCATCCGCCGCGTGCACCGGTTCAGCGGTGACGGCGAAGGCCATGACCGATCCGGCGAAGGCGAGCACGGCAGGCAGCAGCCGGCGCAACGCGCCGGGGTGACGAGCGATCATCGAATGTCCCCTTTCGGTTTCAGAAGTGCGGATCGATTTCAGAACTGCGGGTGTTGGATTTCAGTTTCGAATGACTACTTATAACGATGTAAATTGCGTTTCAAGGAAAAACTTAAATCCTCTGGCGTTCAGGTGTATGACGGACCTTGTCATGGAAAAACTACGCGAACCCCTCGCCGATATTGCCCAATGCGGGCTGCCCCTTGCGCTGGAAGCCATGGGCGAGCGATGGTCGTTCATGATCCTGCGCGCGGCCTTCAACGGTGTGCGCCATTTCGAGGAATTCCTCGACGAACTGGGCATCGCGCGCAACATCCTGTCGAACCGCCTGTCGCGGCTGGTCGAAGCGGGCATCCTGATGCGCGAGCATTGCTGCGACGACCGTCGCCGCATCGAATACCGGCTGACCGGCAAGGGCCACGACCTGCTGCCCGCCATGCTGGCATTGCGCCAGTGGGGCGAAAAGTGGGCGATGGACTGCGTCGGCAATCCGGTGCTGTGCGATGCGCGCGACCGGCAGCCGATCGGGCCGATCGAGATCCGCGCCCACGACGGGCGCGTGCTCGGCCCCGAAGACCTGATGTGGCGCGAGCGGGCGGACATCGCGGCAAAAGTTGCCGGTTGACGATGAGCGAAGGGCCGCCGGTTCAATGGCGGCCCTTCCTGTCGGGCAGTTCGGAGCGGGGGGCTGATTCCTTTTTCGGAACTGTTCCGTCAGTTCAGTGCCTCAGCGGCTGCGCGTTTCCTGGCGCAGCGCCACGGCGTAGCTGGCGCGGGCCGAGCTGAGCGCCTTGGCGTAGCAGCGGCGGGCGGACATTTCCTCGGCCAGCGGATGCACGCCGACGGTGGCGGAGCAGACGTTGCTGGCGGCGCGGCGCAGGCGGGCGTCAAGCTGGGCCTGACCTTCCGACGTGGCGAGATCGATGTCGTTGTAGGCGACAGTCTGGGTGCGGACCTGGGCCATCGCGGGCTGCGCGGCGAAGGCGGCGAACAGAGCGGCGGGAGCGAACAGGCTGGCGGCGATCATGGTCTTGCGGGTCATGGCGGAGTCCTCATCAAATGGTTTGCGGCAGTGGATCAGATCTTGGGGATCCGAGCTTGGGGAGCGGTGGTTGGGGGGCTTGCCTCCACCGCCGCATGCCATTTTCCTACGCCAGCCGGCGCGGCGATGCGCGCTGCGCTCGACCGGGCCGCTCATCCTGCCGACCAGCGGCAGGCGCACCCGACGAACGGTTTGCCGCGATCTGCGAACGACAACTGACACGAGTGCAGACAAGCGCCGGACCCGCGCCTATCGTGACGGGACGATGGCGATTCTGCTCACCTTCCTGCTGGGCATCGGCAACTTCGCGCTGCACCGCGCGGTGATGGAAAGCGGCCATCCGCTGCTGGGCCAGATGCCGTGGTTCTATCATGCGATGAGCCGGCGGCTGTCGATGGCGGTGGAATTCCTGATGCTGCTGGGCGGGATGCTGCTGGCGGCGCAAGGCGTGGTGTGGGGCGCCATCGGCTATCTGATCTATTCGCTGCTGAACGGCATTTCGGCGTGGCTGATCCTTTCGCGCAGGGTTTGAGAAATCCGGGAACCGTGCTGCCGGCCGGTACTTGTGGCGGGATGGACCAAGCATCCCCCCTTTGGCTCGTCGTGAATGCGGCGAGCGGCAGCAATACCGAACAGGCCGTGACCGACCTGAAGGCCGCACTCGGTGGCGCCGGCCATGCCCCGTCGCGGACAGTGTGCTTTCCCGCCGACGACCTGCCCGACCGCGCCGAACTGGAAGCGGCGAGCGTGGGTGTGCTGGCGATCTTTACCGGCGACGGCACGATCAATTCGCAAGTGGCAAAGTTGCACGGCTGGGACGGACAGGTGCTGATCCTGCCCGGCGGAACGCAGAACCTGTTTGCCAAGGCGCTGCACGGCGATGTCGATGCCGCCACCATCGCGCGGCGGCTGGGGGCCGGCGAGCTGGCCTCCTGCACCCGCAATGCGGTCGAAACATCGAAGGGGCACGCGCTGGTCGAAGTGGTGGCCGGGCCTGCCGCGACCTGGGCCGAAGTGCGCGAAGGGATGCGCGACATGGATCTTGCCACCATCGCAACCGCGCTGGGCGAGGCGGTGCGCAACACCGCTTCGGGCGCGAGGGTCAAAGTGACGGAGCCGGCGCTCGGCAAGGCCGACGGCTATCGCGCGGTGCGGGTAGACGCGATGAACGGGACGCTGGAAATCGACGGTTACGATGCGGAGGACTGGAGCCAGCTGGCGGCGCACGCCTCCAACATGATCGTCAAGCGCGATTTCCGCGATGGCCCACATGAAGAACTGGGCACCGCGGCGCGGGTGACGTGCACCAGCGATGAGCCGATGGCGCTGATGCTGGACGGCGAGCGGTTCGATGGCGCGACCGAGGAACACTTTTCCTGCGTGACGCTGCCGGTGCAATTTCTCGGCTCCGCCACACCGCATCCGGATTGACCTTCGCCTGCGGGCAGGGAATGGAAGGCCGCGATGACCCGCATTTTCCATATCAGCGACATCCATTTCGGGCTGGAGGATCGCCGCGCGCTGGACTGGCTGGTCGATTGCGTGCGCGACGAGCGACCCGATGCGGTGGCGATCACGGGCGACCTGACCATGCGCGCGCGGCACCGCGAATTCGCCGCAGCGTGCCATTGGATCATGGCGCTGGACGTGCCGGTGACGGTGGAAGTGGGCAACCACGACTTGCCCTATTTCAACTTGGCCGAGCGGTTCATCGATCCCTATCGCCGGTTTCGATCGATCGAAGCGTTGCTGGAGCGGGAAATCCTGCTGCCCGGCGCGGCCATCGTGCCGCTGAAAACCACCGCGCGGGCGCAGTGGCGGCTGGACTGGTCGAAGGGCTATGTCGGCCGG
>DAICYJ010000005.1 GCA_027311705.1 Novosphingobium sp.
GGCGCGGCAGGAAGGCGAAGTGCACCCCGCCGATCCGCCCCAGCGTGACCGGCCCGGATGGCGCGCCGAACGGCGAATTCACCTCGATTTCCTGCGTGTCCTCCAACTGGTCGAGCGCATAGAGCCCCGATCCGCCGATCACGCCGATGCACCAGTCCCCAGATGTGTGCCCACCGCTCATGCCCGTTTCCGCCTCGAAGTTTCCCATGTTCAGGCGCGATAGCGGCGGCGCATCCCCGCCGCAATTGCGCAGCGTCAATCGATCTGGCAGGCCCCAGCCTATGAGCCGGGAAAGCAATTTCATCGCCGCCTTGCGCGCGCTCGCCCCCCACCCCGCCGCGCGCGGGCTGGCGGACGATTGCGCGGTGCTCGACGTGGGCGGCGAAACGCTGGTGATGACGCACGACATGATGGTCGAAGGCGTCCACTGGCTGCCGGATCAGGACCCGGCGGACGTGGCGTGGAAGATCGTCGCCACCAATCTGTCCGACCTCGCCGCCAAGGGCGCCGAGCCCATCGGTGTGCTGTTGGGTTATATGCTGGGTGCCGACGACGCGCGCTTTGTCGAAGGGCTGGCGGAGGCGTTGACCGCATTCGATGTGCCGCTGCTGGGCGGCGATACGGTTTCGGGCAGCGGCGGCGGCCAAGCCGTGGGCCTGACCGCGCTGGGCCGCGCCACCTGCCGCCCTGTCCCTTCGCGCAGCGGAGCAAGGCCCGGCGACATCGTTTGGATCACCGGGCCAATCGGCGCGGCGATGCTGGGGTTCGAGGCCTTGCGCGATGGCGATGCCACCGCCGACACAACCGCCTTCCGCCGCCCCGTGCCACGCCTTGCAGAAGGCCGCGCACTTGCCCCGCTCGCCAGCGCGATGATGGATATTTCCGACGGCCTGCTGCTCGACGCCACACGTCTGGCGCAGGCGAGCGAAGTGACGCTGGCACTCGAATCGGCGCAGGTGCTCGTCCCTGCATCGCTGCCGCCAGCCCGGCGGATGGAAGCGATGACCTGGGGCGACGACTACGAACTGCTGGCCATCCTGCCCGCCGGGGTCCAGCCGCCCTGCCCCGCGCACCGCATCGGCATGGTCACACCATCGGGCAAGTTTCCGTTACTGGTCGATGGCGCACCTCCTGCCGGCCGGATCGGATATGAACATGGAAACGTCCCCTCTTGACACGGCGCAATGAAAGGCTTGCGGGCCAGAAATAAACAGTTAGCCTCCACGCCATCCCGCAACGACGGGGGGTCGGCCCGTTGTGTCGGCTAATAAGGGGGATGCCATTGTGATCGGACACGATAACTTAGTTGAGATATCGATAGCGTTGGGGTTGCTGGCCATCGTCTATGGCTTCGTAACCAGCCGCCAGGTGCTGAGTGCGCCGGCCGGCAATGCCAAGATGCAGGAGATCGCCGCCGCCATCCAGGAAGGCGCGCAAGCCTATCTGAAGCGGCAATACACCACGATCGCCGTGGTTGGCGTGGTTGTCGCCGCCATCGTCGCCTTCGCACTCGGCACTGTCTCGGCCGTCGGTTTCGTGATCGGCGCGCTGCTTTCGGGCGTCGCCGGTTTCGTGGGCATGAACATTTCGGTTCGCGCCAACGTGCGCACCGCCGCCGCCGCGCAGACCGGTTTGCAGGCTGGCCTGACGCTGGCCTTCCGCGCTGGGGCCATCACCGGTATGCTGGTGGCCGGCCTCGCGCTGCTCGCGATCGCGGTGTTCTACTGGTATCTGGTCGGCCCCGGCGGCTTCACCGTGGGCGGAACTGACCGCACCGTGGTGCAGGCGTTGACCGCGCTGGCCTTCGGCGCTTCGCTGATCTCCATCTTCGCGCGCCTTGGCGGCGGCATCTTCACCAAGGCGGCCGATGTCGGCGCGGATCTGGTGGGCAAGGTCGAAGCCGGCATCCCCGAGGATGACCCCCGCAACCCCGCCGTTATTGCCGACAACGTGGGTGATAACGTCGGCGATTGCGCAGGCATGGCTGCCGACTTGTTCGAAACCTATGTCGTCACAGTGGGTGCCACGATGGTGCTCACCGCGCTGCTGCTGAAGGACGCGCCCAACCTGATGGCGCTGATGGCCCTGCCGCTGCTGATCGGCGGCGTGTGCATCGTCACTTCGATCATCGGCACCTACTTCGTCCGTCTTGGAGGCGGCAAAAACATCATGGGCGCGATGTACAAGGGCTTCCTTGTCACCGCCGTCCTTTCCGTCCCCGCGATCTGGTGGGCGATCTCTTATGCACTGGGCGATCTGAACGCCCCGATGGAAGGCGGGCGCTACACGGGCCTCAGCCTGTTCTATTGCGCGCTGCTCGGCCTCGTCATCACCGGGGTGCTCATCTGGATCACCGAGTATTACACCGGCACGAACTACCGCCCGGTGCGCTCCATCGCCAAGGCATCGGAAACGGGCCACGGCACCAATGTGATCCAGGGCTTGGCCATCAGCCTTGAATCGACCGCGCTGCCCACGCTGGTAATCTGCGCCGGCATCATCATCGCCTACAAGCTGGCGGCGCTGATGGGCATTGCCTATGCCGCCACATCGATGCTGGCGCTGGCTGGCATGGTCGTTGCGCTCGATGCCTATGGTCCCGTTACCGACAACGCCGGCGGCATTGCCGAAATGGCCGGCCTCGACGATGCGGTCCGTGAAAAGACCGATGCCCTCGATGCCGTGGGCAACACCACCAAGGCCGTGACCAAAGGCTATGCGATCGGATCGGCCGGCCTTGCCGCGCTGGTGCTGTTTGGAGCCTACACAACTGATCTCAAGGAATTTTTCCCAGGCATGAACGTCAGTTTCAGTCTGGAAAATCCCTATGTGATCGTGGGCCTGCTGCTCGGCGCGCTGCTGCCCTACCTGTTCGGAGCGATGGGCATGACCGCCGTGGGCCGCGCCGCGGGCGACGTGGTGAAGGACGTTCGCGACCAGTTCCGCGAAAATCCGGGTATCATGACCTACGAGACCAAGCCGGATTATGCCCGCACGGTCGATCTCGTCACCAAGGCGGCGATCAAGGAAATGATCATCCCGTCGTTGCTGCCGGTGCTGGCCCCGATCGTGGTGTACTTCGTGATCGCCAAGGTCGGCGGTCAGGCCAACGGCTTTGCCGCACTTGGCGCACTGCTGCTGGGCGTGATCGTCAGCGGGCTGTTCGTCGCCATTTCTATGACATCGGGCGGCGGCGCGTGGGACAACGCCAAGAAGTATATCGAAGACGGCAACCACGGCGGCAAGGGCAGCGATGCCCACAAGGCCGCCGTTACGGGTGATACCGTGGGCGATCCCTACAAGGACACCGCCGGCCCCGCCGTGAACCCGATGATCAAGATCACCAACATCGTCGCCCTGCTGCTGATCGCGGCGCTGGCGGCGCACGGTGCCGGGTAACCCCTAAGACCGCACCGGAGGCAACCTCCGGGCAAGACCAACGCCCGCGTTGGGGAGAAGGAAGCCCCGTTCGGACCATGGTCCGGGCGGGGTTTTCGGTTGGGGTTAGGCGCCCGACAAGAGCTTACCCTTTGCCCCTCCCCCGGGTCGGGGGAGGCTGGGTGGGGGCATGCGCCGCCAGCCGGGACACCGCGCTTCCCTCCCCCAGCCCCTCCCCGCCGGCGAGACGCTGGGCCTAAGTTGACACAGTTGACACAGTCCAGAGATCAAACTGCGCAAGGGTGGGGGTGCGCC
The DNA here is from genome assembly GCA_027311705.1 of Novosphingobium sp. Classification (GTDB taxonomy): domain Bacteria; phylum Pseudomonadota; class Alphaproteobacteria; order Sphingomonadales; family Sphingomonadaceae; genus Novosphingobium. Next base: position 3,694 of record DAICYJ010000005.1, read on the forward strand.
TATGCGCTGCGATGGCCGGCCCTTACAGAACGCGCAAGGCACCGGAAAAACGCGGTTTTTCACAGGTTTGAAAGAACGATTCGGCGCATAGTTTCAGTTTGCGCGCGTGTAGGACAGCCATTTCTGAAGGACAGCTCCGCCTGTTGGTTGGACATGGGCAAGGCGGAGAAGCCCCATGCTGCCGAATGACGGCTACGCGCATATTTGCGCTAACTGCTGCCGTTCCGGACACGACGCCATTGCGGACATTGAAGGGCCTTGCTGGTGATGCCGAAAGCGATCACAAGTTGAGCCATGTCATTTGAACCATTCGGCTATGGCAACCGCTGGTGGGATCGTGCTGCGCGGGGCAGCGCTTAGGGTCTGTTGTCGCTGGCATCGGTATAATTATCGGCCTGCTCGTGGTCATCTTCCGATAGCCGCTTTCGCCCAATTGCGGACATTGACCGCAGGCAGCTTACGCCCCACTTGCGGACATAACGTTGAACAGGCATTGTCCAACTATCATGCTCGAAGACACAGATGCCGAAGCGCGATTTGCAGCAAAGTGCGATTGCCGCTTTCCTTATCGTGACAAAGCCGCAGCTTTAGCACTGATCGAAGAAGGCTGGGCACTATCAATCGACGCCGCCTTTGGCGTTCTATACGAAATCTGTCAGAAGCCGCGAAGCGCTAGAGTCGGTCGATCACGCCAACATGAGTTGGTTGATCAATGGATTACTTTCGGGTCACATCCGCTTCAAGATCAGGTTGTCGGTTGCGCACGGGCGCTGGTCGAAGGAAGCAAACTTCCGTGGCGACAAGCCGTCGACGTCATGGACGAAATTGCCAATTACCCGCGCCAATACGCTGCCCTCAACATCGCCTATTTTTCCGGTGATTGTGACGGTGACGGAGATGCACAACTTGCAGCTGCACATGAGCGCATCACCGTCGCATGGACATAAGTAACGTCCTTCATCGCTGAAATTTGCCGGTGGTTCATGCAGGCACTGAGTGGCTGCTTCGCGACTTCATGCTGCCCTGGTGGACTGTGCTCTCTCCCCTTCAGGGGAGAAATACGCAGGCTTGAGAGCGTAGCGAACTAGCCGGAGTTGAGAGGGGACGGTGGTGCGATTGCCCCCTCTCCCAACCCTCTCCCCTGAAGGGGAGAGGGCTTTGAAGCTCGCTTGCCACCTCATTCTGAAATGGCGAGAACGAACGACCGTCTTCCCTTTTGGCCCCTCTATGTTAACGACAGCGCATGAAGCCCCAGCCGCATCATCAAGAGCATGAGAGGCTCCTCGAACTTCGCCGGTACAATATCCTCGATACCGAGCGCGAACGGGACTTCGACGAGATCGCCGAGCTGGCGGCGGAATTGTGCGATGTTCCGGTCTGCGTCGTCAATTTCATCGATGCCGAACGGCAGTGGTTCAAGGCCGAAGTGGGGCTGGGCGTGCGGTCCACACCGCTGGAAACCAGCCTGTGCGGCCATGCGATCCTGCAGGGCGATTTTGTCGAGATCCCCGATACGCTGGCGGACGTGCGGATGGCGGACAATCCGCTATGCACGGGCGACGGGGGCTTCCGGTTCTATGCGGGGGCGGTGCTGAAGGGCGCCAGCGGACTGCCGATCGGCACATTGTGCGTGCTCGATCAACGGCCGCGAACACTCGATCCGACCCAGCGCCACGTGCTGGAAGTGCTTTCACGGCAGGTGATGCGCGAGCTTGATCTGCGCATCGCGCTCAGCCGGGAAAAAGTGCTGCGCCGCGAAGTGGACCACCGGGTGAAGAACTCGCTGGCGTCGATCGGGGCGATGCTTTCTATGAAGGCGCGCCGGGCGCCGACCGAAGCGGTGCGCGCCGCGCTGGAGGATGCCGGCGTGCGCATCCGGTCGCTGTCGTCGCTGCACGCCGAATTGCACGATCTGGACGACGGGCAGACGATCGACCTCGCCGCGCTGTTCCGCCGCATCGCCATCGATCTTGAACAATTGCTGCCGGCGGGCATCGTGCTGTCGATTACCGCGCCCGAGGTGCAGGTCATGCCCCAACTGGCCAACGGCCTGCTGCTGATCGTGAACGAATTCGTTTCCAACAGTGTGAAGCACGGGTTGGCCGAGGAACAGGGCCGGATTGCGATCACCATCGACACCTCGGCCGAGGGATGGTCGCTGGTGTGCCGCGACAACGGATCGGCCGGCCCCGGCGATGCGGCCCGGGCGAATGCGATGACCGGGTTGGGCACGCAGGTGATCTGGTCGATCGCGGCCTCGCTCGATGCGGCGCTGGTGTGGAGCGCCGATGGACATGGAATGGAGCTGAAAGTGACGCATGGCGGCCGTTCGGCGATGCCTGCCTGAGGGTGCCGACGCTTCTGCAATTCTTGCGCCGTTAACCGCTTTTTCTCCGCTGGGTGTTAGATCCACGGGTGGAGACAAGCGATTTGAACGAGTTATTCTTCACCAAGCCGGTCGGAACGCCTGCGCTCGCCCATTCGGGTGACGCGCGGATGATCGTATCGGGCTGGCGCGGGTGGAGCGACGAGAGCGCGCTGTTGCGGGGCGAGGAGCTGGCGCGGCGGCTTTCCACGCCCAATCCGTTTTACGAAAGCTGGTTTTTGCGGCCCGCGCTGGCGCAGTTCGATCCCAAGGGTCAGGTAATGCTGGCGCGGATGGAGCGGGCCGGAAGGCTGGACGCACTGGTACCGCTGATCCGCACCATGCATTATGGCCGGCGGCCGATCCCGCATCTGGCCACGTGGCTGCATGCCAACTGCTTTCTGGGCGCGCCGCTGGTGAGTGCCGGGGCCGAGCCGGCGTTCTGGCGCGCGCTGTTCGCGTGGGCAGACCGCCATGCGGGGGCAGCGTTGTTCCTGCATCTGGCCGCCATGCCGCTGGAAGGTGCGCTGGCCGATGCGCTGCTGTCCGTGGGCCTTGAACAGGGTCGCCGCGTGGCGCTGGTCCACCGCGAGGAGCGGGCGATGCTGGCATCGTCGCTGGATGCCGATGCCTATCTGGTGCAGGCGTTGAACGGCAAGAAACGCAAGGAACTGCGCCGCCAGCATACGCGGCTGGCCGAACAGGGCGTGTTGACGGTGGTGCGCCGCGATGACGAGGCGGGCCTTGCCAGCTGGATCGAGCGGTTTCTGGCGCTGGAGGCGCAAGGCTGGAAGGGCCGCGCCGGCAGCGCGCTGGCCAGTGCGCCG
>DAICYJ010000011.1 GCA_027311705.1 Novosphingobium sp.
CGCGGCGCTCGCCCGGCTCGAAAGCGAATGCGCAGCCGCGCAAGCCGCGCTCGCAGCCGAAGAATCGCGCCGCCCCCAGGTTCAGGCGGCACAGGACGAGGCAGACCGTGCCGCCCGCGCCGCCGAACTCGCGCTGGCGCAGAAAGTGGCCGATCAGGCCGGGATCGACGCCGAATGGCGCGTCGCCGAAGCCGCCGTTGCCGCAGCCCGCCAGCGTCTGAGCAGACTCGACGCTGACGTCACACGCATTGTCCGGCAGGCTGAAGCGCTCGCCAGCGAAGGCGACCCCACCGCGCAGATCGCCACCGCCGAAGCCCAGCGCGCAGCCGCCTCCAGGGCTTTGGCCGAAGCGACAGACCGCCGCACCGGGCTCAACCGCCAACGCGAAGACCTCACCACCCGCCGTGATACCGCCGCCAGTGCCCTCGCCACCGCCCGTGCCGAACTGGCGGGCGTAGAGCGTGAGGCCGAAGCCCTCGCCCGCGACAAGGCCACCCGCGAAAAGGCCGCCGCGGCCAAGGGTCGTGGCAAAAGCGCCCTAGCCGGCAGCCGCGCCGCCCCCGGCTACGAACGAGCGCTCGCCGCCGTCCTCGGCCGCGATGCCGCCGCTCCCGTCGGGCCCGCCCCCACACAAGCCGGAGGCCGCTTCTGGACCGGCGCTGACGCTCCCGCTCCAACCGCGGATTCGCTGGCCCACCACGTGCAAGCCCCGCCGGAACTCGCCGCCCGCCTCGCGCTGGTCCGCGTCACTGAAACCGACGAGGGCCAGCCGCTCGCCCCCGGCGAATGGCTCGTCACCCGCGCCGGACACTTGCGCCGCTGGGACGGTTTCATCGCACGCGGCGAAGGCGCGGCCGAAGCCGCCGCACTCGAGGCCGAAAACCGCCTGACCGATCTCGAAGCCCGCCTCCCCCCACTGCGGGCCGCCGCCGCGACAGCAGAAGCCGACCACGAAACCGCCCGCACCGCCCTCGCCCAAGTGCAGGCCGATCTCGCCACCACCGAACGCGCGCTCGCCTCCGCCGCCGATGCGGAACGCACCGCCCTGCGCGCGCTCGACGCGGCCGAGGCCGCCCGCGCCCGCATGGAGGCCCGCCGCGCCGAGTTGGATCGCGCCCTCGCCGATCTGGCCGATCAGCGCAGCGCCGCCGATCTCGAAATCCGCGCTGCGGAGGAAAAACGCGCCGGGCTGCCCGATCCGGAAATGGGTCGCGCGGCACTGGAATCGGCCCGCACGCGCAACACATCGGCACGAACTGCCCTTCAGGCCGGAATCGCGGCGGTAGCGGTGCTCGAACAGGCGTTAGCGGTCGGCAAGGAGCGTTTAGGTGCACTTCAGGTCGATGTGCGAAACTGGCAATCCCGCGCCGGAGATGCTGCCCGTCGCCTCGCCGAAATGGCCGGCCGGGGCGAGGAACTTGCCGAGGAACGCCTTGTTTTTGCAGCTAAACCTGAAAGCCTGATCCGCGAGATCGAAGGCGGCGAAACCCTCCGCAACCGCCTAACCACCGAACTTTCCGCCGCTGAGGCCGCTCTGGCCGCCAGCGAGGCGAATTCCCGCGCCGCCGACACCGCGCTCGCCACCGCCAACGAGGCCTTGGCCTCCGCCCGTGAGGCCCGCGCCGGGGCCGTCGCGCGGGCCGAAAACGAAGACCTGCGGCGGCAGGAAATGGCTGGAATCTCAGGAGAAAGGTTCCAGTGCCCGCCTCCCGTCCTGCCCGAACGCTTCGCCTTTCCCTCTGCCGAAGTCGGCTCCGCAGCACAGGAATCCGCCGAACATGACCGCCTCACGGCAGAGCGCGAACGCATCGGCCCGGTCAATCTCGTCGCCGCCGACGAACTGGCAGAATCCGAAGCCAGACACGGCTCCACGATCGCCGATCAAGCAGAACTTACCGAGGCTGTTCATAGGCTTAGAGGATCTATCGGCAACCTCAACCGCGAAGGCCGCGAACGCCTCCGCGCAGCCTTCGAAGCCGTCGACGGCCATTTCCGCCGCCTCTTCGCCCGCCTGTTCGGCGGCGGCGAAGCCCATCTCGCCTTGGTTGACAGCGACGATCCGCTGGAGGCTGGCCTAGAAATCTTCGCACAACCACCCGGCAAGCGCTTGCAATCGCTGACTCTTCTGTCCGGCGGCGAACAGGCACTGACCGCCGTCGCGCTGATCTTCGCGCTGTTCCTGACGAACCCCGCCCCCATCTGCGTCCTCGACGAAGTCGACGCCCCCCTCGACGATGCCAACGTCGAACGCTTCTGCGACATGCTCGACGCCATGGTCGCCGAAACGAAGACCCGCTACCTCATCGTCACCCACAACGCAGTCACCATGGCCCGCATGCACCGCCTGTTCGGCGTGACGATGGTGGAACAGGGCGTCTCCCGCCTCGTCAGCGTCGATCTGGGCGGCGCGGTGGAACTGCTTTCCTAAGCCTGATCAAGCACATACCTTGGCCCTGTCCCGCCAGCGCCCGCGCGATCTTCCTTGTTCATCAACGCACAGCGGTCGAGGCTCAGACAGCCGCAGCCGATGCACCCGTCCAGCGTGTTGCGCGTGCGCGTCAGCAACTGGATGCGACTATCGATTTCCTTGCGCAGAGAACGGCTTACGCGTTGCCATTCAAGTAAAGTCGGCGATCGACCATCGGGCAGCGTTGCAAGTTCATTCTCGATGTCAGCAAGGCCCAGCCCCAGTTTCTGCGCGATCAGGATGAAGCTCAATCGGCGAATATCCGAACGCAAAAAGCGCCGCTGATTGCCACCCGTTCGCACCGAAACCACCAGACCGCGTTCTTCGTAATACCGGATGGCCGACACTGCTAGGCCGGTACGCTTTGCGAGAATACCGATGGAAATCAAATCATTGCGGTTCATCGTTTGCGTCCGACAGCCTGACCTCAAGTTAACTTGAGGTCACTGGGAAGCAAGCAAAAACGCGTGTCAGGCGGTGCCGACGACAAGGCAGGCCGCCGCCATCAACAGGCCGGCCATCCGGTTCGCCCGGAACCGAGCCAGCGCATTGCCACCATCGTCAGTCACCAGCGTGAGCACTTGCCACCCCAGATGCAGCGCCACCGGCACCAGCGCGAGCAGTGCCAGCACGTCAGGCCGCACCAGCCAGAAAGCCGCAGCCCAGCACAGCAAGGCGAAGCCATAAAGCCCGCCAACCCCCGCCTTCACGTGCCGACCGAAGGACAGCGCCGAGGATCCAATGCCGATCAAGGCATCGTCCTCGCGGTCCTGCAGCACATAGATTGTGTCATACCCCATGCACCACGCCCAGCTGCCTGCATAAAGCAGTCCCAGCGGCCCAAGGCGGTCGAACCCCGCCACTTCCACCCAGGCGACCGGCGCACCCCAGGTGAACACCAGCCCCAGCCACGCCTGCGGCCATCCGGTGATGCGCTTCATAAACGGATAGGCCGCCACCAACGCAAGGCTGCCCAGGGCGACAACTTGCGCCTGCCAGCGCAATTGCAGCAGCACGACCAGCCCGATCAGGCAGAGCAGCAGCAACCACGCCCACGCTGCCTTTTTCGAAACGCGCCCGTTCGCCACCGGCCGGACGGCGGTGCGGGCCACCTGCCGGTCGAGGTCGGCATCCACCACGTCGTTATAGACGCAGCCCGCCCCGCGCATGGCGATGGCGCCCAGCAACAGCCACAGCACCAGATCCCACCGCGCCGCGCCTCCCGCCAGAAACAGCCCCCACGTGCAGGGCCAGAACAACAGCCACCAGCCGATCGGACGGTCCAGCCGCGCCAGCATCGCATAATCGCGCAACGGCTGCGGCAGCCTTGCCACGAGGCCGCGATGCTCGCTATCTGGCACGATGTCGGGAGCGCTCGGGTGCACGGTCATGCCACGCGGCATAGCCCTGACCCGAACAATCGGCTAGTGCCCGGCGATGCCCGCAACGCATCTCCCGGCAACGCCGGCCTGGCCACCCCGCTCCGCCCCGCGCCTGTTCGTCGCCGGTCCGCTGGCCGAAGGCGCGTCGCTGTCGCTCGATGGAGGGCAGGCGCACTATCTGGGCAAAGTGATGCGTGTCGCGCCCGGCGATGCCGTGGTGCTGTGCGACGACCAAACAGGCGAATGGGTGGCGCGCGTGGCTGAAACGGGCAAGCGCGACGTTATGCTAACGGTGGAATCCCGCCTGCGCCCGCGCGAGGACGTGCCCGATTTCTGGCTGTGCGCCGCCTTGCTCAAGAAGCCGAACTTCGATCTGGTGCTCGAAAAGGCCACCGAACTGGGTGTTGCGGCGGTGCACCCGGTCATCACGCGGCGCTGCGTGGTCGACAAGCTGAACCCCGAGCGCGCTCGGACCATCGTGACCGAGGCGGCAGAGCAATGCGCGCGCACCGCTCTGCCCGCATTGGCCGAAACCGTGAAGCTGGAGGCGTTGCTACGCGACTGGCCAGCCAACCGCACCTTGTTCTTTGCCGACGAGCAGGGCGGCGAACACGCTGCTGCTGCGTTCACTCTGCACAACGGTGCGGCGGCACTCCTCATCGGCCCCGAAGGCGGATTCGACAACATCGAACGCGACCTGATCCGCACACATCCGCAAGCTGTGCCGATTTCGCTCGGCCCCCGCATCCTGCGCGGTGAGACGGCTGCCATCGCGGGCATGGCCTTGTGGATGGGGCTGGCCGGAGATTGGCGCGCGGCATAGCCGCATCACAGTTTTGTGCTGGCGCAGGGCAGTTCGGCGCACTATCTGGGCGCGCATGAGCACGCGACAAGTTTCAGATAGCAACGAACCCTTCATCGAAACCCGCGACCAGCTGGTGGAACCGATGCAGCGCGGAGAAAAGCCGCGCGAAAACTGGCGGATCGGCACCGAGCACGAAAAGTTCGTCTACCGCACCGCGGATTTCCGTGCGCCTTCTTATGAAGAACCCGGCGGCATCCGCGACCTGTTGATGGAATTGACCCAGTACGGCTGGGAGCCGATCCTCGAAGGCGGCAACGTGATCGCGATGAGCGGACCGGATGGCGCGGTCAGCCTCGAACCCGCCGGTCAACTCGAACTGTCGGGCGCGCCGCTCGTGAACCTGCACCAGACGTGCGAGGAAACCGGCCGGCATCTGGCGCAGGTGAAGACCATCGGCGACAAGCTGGGGCTCGGCTACCTCGGCCTCGGGCTGTGGCCCGACAAGACCCGTGCCGAACTGCCGATCATGCCCAAGGGCCGCTACGACATCATGCTGCGCCACATGCCGCGCGTGGGCACGATGGGCCTTGACATGATGCTGCGCACCTGCACCATCCAGACCAACCTCGACTATGGTTCCGAGGCGGACATGGTGCAGAAGTTCCGCGTTTCGCTGGCACTGCAACCGCTGGCCACCGCGCTGTTCGCCAATTCGCCGTTCCTCGAGGGCAAGCCCAACGGCTTTCTTTCCTATCGTAGCCACATCTGGACCGATACCGACCCTGCGCGCACCGGGATGCTGGATTTCGTGTTCGAGGATGGATTCGGCTATGAACGCTATGTCGATTACATGCTCGACGTGCCGATGTATTTCGTCTTCCGCGACGGAAAATACATCGACGCGGCCGGCCAGTCGTTCCGCGATTTCCTTGATGGCAAGCTGGCCGCGCTGCCGGGTGAAAAACCGCTGGAATCGGACTGGATCGACCATCTTTCCACCGCGTTCCCCGAGGTGCGGCTGAAAAGCTTCCTTGAAATGCGCGGTGCCGATGGCGGCCCGTGGAGCCGCATCTGCGCGCTGCCGGCGCTGTGGGTGGGGCTGCTCTACGATCAGGGCGCACTCGATGCCGCGTGGAACCTCGTCAAGGACTGGGACATGGATGGGCGGGAACGGCTTCGGGGCAGCGTGCCGAAGCTGGGCCTCGATGCTCCGCTTCCGGGCGGTGGCACCTTGCGCGATATCGCCGCCGAGGTGCTGGCCATTTCGCGCAGCGGGTTGACGGCGCGCGCCCAGTTGAACGAAGCTGGCGACAACGAAACCGGCTACCTCGTCCCGCTCGACGAGATCGTGGCATCGGGCAAGACCCCGGCAGAACGCCTGTTGGCGCTCTATCACGGCGAATGGAACGGCGACGTTTCGCGGGTCTACGAAACCAAGAGCTTCTGAGCGCCAGCATGATCATCGTGATGGGCACGTTCCGCATTCCGGCCGAGCACATCGCCCGCGCCTTGCCGCTGGCGGCCAAGGTGATCGCGGCAACGCGTGCAGAGGACGGCTGCCTCGCTTATGCCTATGCGCAGGATATCGGCGATCCCGGCCTGATCCATGTAAGCGAACAATGGCGCGATCGGCCCGCGCTCGATGCGCATTTCAAAGCCGAACACATGGCGACCTGGGTGCGCGAACGCGCCGAATTCGGCCTGTTCGACCGCAACATCCGCATTTTCGAAACCGACGAGGGCGAACCCGTCTGATCGCCTATTCGGCGGGGTGCAATTCCGCCGATTTGCCTGAACCGGCGTTACGGCCAAAATGCGCGCCCAGCCGGCAGCCGAGGCCCGTCAGCACCGACGTGATCAGCCCATGCCGGTCCATCCATGCGTGGTATTCGCGGTACTTCGCATCGGCGGCCAGCAGGTGTTTTTCCTCGGTTTTCGCGCGCCAGAAATAGACCGCACTGACCAGGCCGAGCGTCACCGTGTTGCGCACCGCGTCGGTCATCGAATGGGAGGTGACAAGGAACGGCATCGTCAGCAGCCACCAATAGGCGTTCTTTGAAAGGTATGCCGGGTGCCGGGTGTAGGCATAGGGTCCGTTGGTGAGCACACCGCGATAGGTGAGGTTCGAAAACCGCAGCCCGAAAGCCACCGTTGCCCAGGCATAGATCGCGGTCAGCACCACCTGCATCGCCGCCCATATCCAAAGCAAGGCTGGGTAGTCCGCCAGCCAATAGGACCATTCGGCGGTGTTGACGTGATAATCCAGCACGCCGCCGCCGCCCATCAGGATGAACGGGGGGTAGCAAATCAGCGCCGATAGCCAGCCACCGAGATAGGGGTTGGCCGTGCGGATCTGCGCATCCAGCGGCTTCATGGTGACGAGATAGCCGACCATGGCGATCTGCACGTCGACCATGAACATGAACTCGACCGTCGCGTTGCTCAGCGCCATCGGGTTCAGCGGCACCGTGCTCCAATCGAGCGAAACGACGCCCATGAAGCCGCCGGGCAGGATCGAGAACATGAACGCGCAGAAGAACGCCTTCACCGCCCAGCCGCGCAAGTGGTGGAACACTTCCTCGCGGTCGTACGTCTCGCGGCCCATCAGCATCGCGCCGAAGTGCCACGAACTGTCGCGCGGGTTCACCAGCACACGATCGAGCCACAACACATAGGGTATCGCGCCAAGATAGAGCAACGGCGCAAGGTCGGTCAGCAGGTCCATCGCGAACAGATATTGCCCGCGCCAGTACCAGCGGCCGAGGCAATAGAGAAAGGCGATGACCGACCATGTCACCCACAGCCCGGCGATCTTGGTGATCGAGATATCGATCACATCGCGCAAAGGACGCGGGTTCGACCAGTCGATGCCGGTGGAAGGGCGCAAGTGGACCTTGTCGACCAGCAGCGACCACAGCACCATCGGCGTGCCCGAAAACAGCAGCGCTGCCAGCGCGGCGTTGGGTCCGGTCAGCGGTGCGTGCGGGCCGGGCAGCGAAAACGCGTCGGCGATCAGGCCCCAGTTGCGGCAAATCGCGATCCACACCAGCAGCCCCGCCAAGCCGGACAACCCGACACCGGCCGATACGTCGCTTTGCGGGCGTGGAATACGCGTCTTCATCGCCCGGTGCTTAGCGGGCAAGGGTGAGCAAATCGTGAAGGGCGCCGTTCAGCGCCGCCTCAGCGGAACGCGGTGATCTTGCCCGAATCGTCCAGCACATAGAGCGTCTGCCCGGCGACAACGGGTGCAAGCGTCACGCCCGCACCCAGCCGTTCGAACGGGCTGACGGTGCCGTCTGTGACCGACAGCGTCTCGATCTCACCACGCGAATTGGCCACCCACAGGCGGTTACCGGCGAGCACCGGGCCGGTCCAGAAGATCGGGTTGGTCTTCTTCTTTTCGTTACGATAGCGCTGCAATTGCGCCATCCAGCGCACTTTGCCGGTGGCCTTGGCGATGCACAGTAGCTTCGCCTCGTCGGTCAGCGTGAAGATCCATTCGCCGGCGATGGCCGGGGTGGAAATGCCTGCCAGGTTCAGTTCCCACACGCGCTGTCCGGTAACGAGTTCGTAGGCGGCCATGCGCCCGCCCTGGCCCAACGCATAAACGCGGCCGCGCTCGACGATCGGATCGGCGTCGATGTCGGTCAGCGTCGAAACGCTGGTGGCGATGCTGGTGCGGGCCAGTGCGTCCGACCACAACTGACGGCCGTTTTCATAACGGTACGCAACGAGTTCGCCCGAGCTGTAGCCTGCGACGATGGTGCCCTGCCCCGCCGCCGGAGCGGCCACGCCGAACACACCGGTCTGCGCGACAGATCCGCTTTCGTTCCATTGCGAGGCGCCATCAGCCGCGTTGAGCGCGACGATCTGGTTGTCCTGCGTCATCACATAGACCGAGCCGAAGCTGATCGTCGGCGAACCGCGCAGCGGGCCGGCGGGTTTGACGCGCCATTTGATCGTGCCGGTGGCGGCATCAAGCGCGGCGACTTCGCCCAGCCCGGTGGTGATGTAGACGACGCCATCGTCGAACGCGGCACCACCGCCAAACACCGATCCGCCGCTGTCGGACAGTCGGAACCCCTGCTTCCAGGCTTCGTTGCCGGTCTGCGCGTCATAGGCGCGGACCATGCCTTCGGTGTCCATCACGAACAGCTTGCCACCGCCAATCACGGGCGAAGCGGCCAGACGTTGCTTGGCGGATGAACCGGCAATGCTGGCGGACCACGCCTTGCGCGGGGTATCCGAGAGCGCAAGGTGGCCATAGGATTTGGACGCGTTGCCGCCGGCCTGCGCCCAATCGACATTGGCTTCGGCGACGGGAAGCACCACTTCCATGCTGGAAAGCGACGGATCGACCTTGGTCCCCGCCTCGATCCGCGACAGCACGGGAACGCGTTCGCCCACAGTCGGGGTCGACTTCGTCTTGCTCTTGGTGAGGCCGCAACCGCCCAGCGAAAGCGCGAGGACCATCACGCCGGCCATGCCAGCCTTGCCCAATAAGCGGAAGTAGCGAACGTTGCTGTTCATGCCTTCAATTGTCCTCGTCATTGGCCGCCCGTCCGCGCTGCCGCAGCGGCATCTTCCACCGCATCCACGCCCAGCAGTCCGGCCAGCTGCCGCGCGCGACGGCGCAGCGAATCCGGCACTTCCTTGTCCTTGGCGATGGCAGCGAACAGCGGGCCTGCCTGGTCATTCTTGCCAAGCTTCATGTAAGCGATGCCGACCATTTCGCCCGCGCTGCCGAACCACGGGTTGCCCGGTGTGGCGAGTGCGCGGAGGCGGTCGACCACCTGCTGCGGCGGCATCTTGTCGAAATTGACGGCAACTTCGCGGATCGTGGCAAGGTCGCGATAGGCCTGCGGTGCCTTGCTGTCGGCGGCCACGGCGGCAAACAGCTTGCCGGCATCGGCCGGCTTGTTCTGCTGGAGCGCAATGCCACCTTCCATCAGGCGCGCGGCGGCCTGATACCCGGCGTTGCCGTCCTTGGCGAGCGGTGCCATTGCATCGCGACCGGTCGAAATCCGCCCCGCCTCGACCTGATCGAGCGCCTGCGTGAAGGTTTCGCCCTGCTTGCCGGCAACGTCGTTGTTGTGCTCGCTGTACCACAGCCATCCGGCAAGGCCGAGCAGTCCGGCCACGACCACGGCCCCCACGGGCTTGCCATAAGTGCGGACGGCCCGCATGAACTCGTCCTCGCGCAGCGCGTCGTCCACTTCGCGCAGGAACACGTCCTGCTGCGCGGCCTGCTGGACGGCGAACTTGCTGTCGCCGGAGGTGTTGTCACCGGATTTCGAACGGTTCGGAAACAGAGCCAAGGCTGGGCTTTCAGATCGGAATTGCGGAAAGGGAATGGTTAAAGGCGGTTTGGGGCGGTGTTTAGCGGAACAAAGCGCCAATTCAACCGGAATGACTCTGGCTGTCCCCCGCTGAATGCCCGGTGAAGCGGTAAATCCGGGTGGTTCAGGGGGCCAAATGCTTCAGGGCCAAATTCTTCAAGGAAAGCTTTCGCGGCCCAGCACACGCGCATAGAGCGCGGCATAGCGCGCGGTCATCGCCTTTTCGTCGAACTCACTGCGCGCCCGCACCTGGTTGGCGGCACCGATCCGGCGGCGCAGCGCTTCGTCGCCGCCCAGCGTCGCCAGCGCCCTTCCCAGCGCCGGCTCGTCGCCCGCAGGCACGATGAACGCCGCATTGTCGGGCGATACCATCTCGGCCACGTCGCCCACGTCGGTGCTGGCCACGGCAAGCCCGGCAGCCATCCCCTCGATCACCGAAAGCGGTGCCTGCTCACTGTCAGACGAGAGCGCGAACAGATCGAACAGCCCAACCACGCTGGCCGGATCGGGCACATGGCCGGGCAGGTGGACGCGGTGGCCTATGTCCAGCCGCATCGCCTCGTCCATGATCGCCACGCGTTCCGGCCCTTCGCCCAGGATCACCAGCTGCCATTCCGGATCCATCGCCGCAAAGGCGCGCACCAGCCGGGGCAGGTTCTTCACCGGGCGCAGGCCGGCCAGCGTGCCCAGCCATTTCTCGCCGGGTCGCTTGATCACCCGCGGCAGGGCATCGGCCTTGGGCTTGCGCACCAGCGCGCCGGTATCGATGCCGTTGAGAATGCGCTGCACCCGCGCGCGCGGCTGATGCCACACGCTCAGCGCAATCTCTTCCAGCCGCCGCGAAGGCACCACCAGCGCGCTGGCGCGGGCCAGCGCAACCCGGCGGAACCAGTTGCGCCGCAGGCTGAGCCGGTCGGCCTCATCGGCGTTGAATCCGTCTTCGTGGTGCACCAGCGGCGCCAGCTTCATCGCCGGGGCGAACAGGGCGTGCGCCATCGCCGCATCCATCGCGCCCCAGTTATAGGTCAGGATCAGGTCGAACGGCTGCATCGCGCGGGCCAGCACCTGCAACCGCCGCACACCGAAACGGCCTGCCAGCGGCGGAAACCCGAACGGAAAGCTCGCGGGAATGCCTTCGGCGATCAGCGATCGCGCACCCAGCGCATCGGGCTCTGCCGAAACGATGCTGTGCGCAACGCCGGGGCCGAACCGATTCATCAGCGCCACGCTGCGCCGTTCCTTGCCGCCCGCATTGAAGGTGGAATGCAGGTGAAGAACGCGCAACCGCCCCGCCTTGGCGCGATCGGTCATGCGATGCGCGAAAGCAGGCGGTCGAGGGCGGCGATCGACTCTGGCTCGTCCAGCGTCGGCGCGTGGCCGATACCGGGCAAGGTCACAAGATCGAGATCGGGATTGCGGGCGGCCATCTGCGCCGCCGTTTCCGCCGAAATGATGTCCGACGTTTCGCCGCGCAACAGCAATGCGGGCCGCCCCGCCAGCGTATCGAACAGCGGCCACATATCGGGCGCCGGTGCCGCGCCTTGCGGCGTGGCAAAGGGTTCGGCGATCTTCATGTCGTAATCGAACACGATCCGCCCGCCACTGCCGATGACCATCAGCCGCTTGGCATAGCGCAGCCAGTCGGCAATTTCCCACGCCGGATAGATATCGCCATGGGCATCCTGCAAGGCGCGCGCCGCGTGCATCCAGGTTTCATAGCTGCGCCCCTGCCCCACATACTCGCGGATGCGCTCCAACCCGGCCGGTTCCAGCACCGGACCGATATCGTTGAGCACCACCGCCGCCAGCCGCGCCGGATCACGCGGGGCCAGCATCATCGACAACAGCCCGCCCAGCGAAGTGCCCACCGCCACAAACCGGGTCAGGCCCTGATCGGCGATCAGCAGTTCGATATCTTCCAGATATTGCAGCGGATTATACGTCATCGGATCGTCGGCATAGGCGCTGTCGCCCCGGCCACGCAGATCGACGCACAGCACCCGCCATTCGCCCGCCAGCCGATTCGCCATCGTGTCGAAATCGCGGGCGTTCCGCGTCAGTCCGGGCAGGCACAGCAGCGGTGGCTTGCCATCCGGTCCGGCATAATCGCGATAATGGAGGCGCAGCCCGTCGCGGCTGGTCCAGCTGCGATCTTCAAATTCCGCCATCGCCCGAAGCACCGTTCCTGTTGCAGCATGCCGCACGTTTTCGCGCGGACCAGCGCGGGGTGCGGCCATTCCCCCCGATTCGCAAGGCCGTTTCGCACCAGAGCCGCTTGCACATGGTCCCCCGCGTGCCCACTAATGCGGGATGGAACCCAGCCCGCAAGCCGCCATCTATCGCCCCGCCCCGCGCATACTGGAGCTGGCGGAATGGCTGGGCGATCCGGTGTCGCCCGCCCCCTTCCCGCAAACCCTGCTGCGTTTCCGCAACGATCTTGCCGCCGCCGAAGTCGGACTGGCAAACTTTTCCGACGCGGAATGGGTGCGCCACATGGGCCGCTTCGAACCGCTGGAGGGCAACCTGCCGCGACCGCTGGCGCTGCGCTATCACGGTCACCAGTTCGGCAGCTACAATCCCGACCTCGGCGACGGACGCGGATTCCTGTTTGCGCAGATGCTCGATGGCAATGGCCGCCTCATGGACCTCGGCACCAAGGGTTCGGGGCAGACGCCGTGGAGCCGCGCGGGCGATGGCCGGCTTACGCTGAAGGGCGCGGTGCGCGAAGTGCTCGCCACTGAAATGCTCGGCGCGCTGGGCGTTAACACCAGCCGCACGTTCTCCGTCATCGAAACGGGCGAGGCGCTGTGGCGGGGCGACGAGCCTTCGCCCACCCGCTCCGCCGTGATGGTGCGGCTGTCGCACGGGCACATCCGCATCGGCACATTCCAGCGGCTGGCGGCGCTGGACGCGGCGGACGAAATGGCGCAGCTGATCGACTACTGTCTCGCCAACTATCCCGGCCCAGCTGGCCCGGAAGGTGCCAGCCCGGCCGCGCAGCTGCTCCATCAGGTGGTGGAGCGCATGGCCGATATGGCGGCGAGCTACATGGTCGCGGGCTTCGTCCACGGCGTGCTGAACACCGACAACATGAACATCAGCGGCGAAAGTTTCGATTACGGCCCGTGGCGCTGGCTGCCGAAATGGGATGGCGGTTTCACGGCCGCCTATTTCGACACCGCAGGCCGTTATGCCTTTGGCCGGCAGCCCGGCGTGATGCACTGGAATTGCGGGCAACTGGCCATGGCGCTGCGGCTGGTGGAAGAAGCGCCGCCGCTGATCGAGGCGCTCGATCGTTATGCCGATCTCTATCAGGCAGCGATGGCGCGGCGTTGGTGCTGGCGGCTGGGCGTGGAACCGCGCGGGATCGAGGAAGACACAGCGCTGGTCGGGGCCGGCGAACATGAGATGGGCCAGACCGGCGCGGGTCCGGACGCGTTCTTCTTCGCGCATCGCGGTGGCCGAGCTGGCACTGGTCCGCTGGCAGATGCGCTCGCCCCCTACCGCGCCATCGCGTCCGATCACCCCTACTGGAATGATCCAGCCCCGCAATCGATGCTGATCGACGAGGTGGAAGCGATCTGGGCACCCATTGCCGAAAGCGATGATTGGACCCTGCTGGGATCGAAGGTCGCCGCTCTGCGCCGGATGGGAGAGGCCCACGGCGCACCGCCCCCGCGCGCCGGATAGCGTCACTGGTCAATGATGGACCAAATTCAGGTGTCCTACCGGCGCACCGCCTGTCATGATGAAAGCAACGCTGATCCGATACACGGATGTGGCGCGCCGAAAAAACAGGCATGTGTCACCATCAATGCAGCAAACCGTTATTCTAAAAGGATAATTACCACAAAAAGATGGTGACACGGTGTAACCTCTGTCACCTTTTTTACCGCCCAGCCACCGTGTGCCAGCCGGCATCAATTGGCCCCAATTGCACCGCAAACTGCGTAGTTATCTCGGATTTCCGGCATTCGGACTGGCAATTTTCTTTCGTTACCTGTTAACCGCATTTCGTTACAGCCTTGGCGGAGCCCAAATGGTTCTGCATGATCGCACAGAATGGACGCAGCACTCTTGTCAGCCGGCGAAATCGTCTCGATCGAACCCGCGACCGGCGCAGAATTGTGGCGCGGGCCGATCGGCGATGTCGACGAGACCGTGGGCCGTGCCCGCCGCGCCTGGCCCGCGTGGGCCGCGCAGCCGCTGTCCACACGCATCGAACTTGTCCGCCGTTTCGCCAACGAAGTGCGTAAGGAAGCGGACAAGTTGGCCATCCTGATTTCGCAGGAAACCGGCAAACCGCTGTGGGAATCGCGCGCCGAAGTAGAAAGCGTGATCGGCAAGGTCGACATTTCGGTGCGCGCCTATGCCGAACGCACCTCGCAGCGAAAACTCGACAGCGCGCTTCAGGGAACGTCCGCGCTGCGGCACAAGCCGCATGGAGTGCTGGCCGTGCTGGGGCCCTACAATTTCCCCGCTCACCTGCCCAACGGCCACATCGTGCCCGCCCTGATCGCGGGCAACGTGGTCGTGTTCAAGCCTTCGGAAAAAACCCCCGCCACCGGCGAATTTCTCGCGCGCTGCTTCCACCGCGCCGGGATTTCCGCCGCCGTGGTGCAAGTGCTTGTCGGCGGACCGGAACAGGGCCAGGAACTGGTCGCGCACGATGGCATCGATGGCGTGCTGTTCACCGGATCGGCGCACGCCGGCATCGCCATCAACCGCAAGCTCGCCTCCAATCCGGGCAAGCTGGTCGCATTGGAAATGGGCGGCAACAACCCGCTCGTGCTGTGGGACACGCCCAAGCTATCGGACGCGGCGGCGCTGGTCGTGCAATCAGCGTTCACCAGCGCGGGCCAGCGCTGCACCGCCGCCCGCCGCCTGATCATCAAGAGCACACTCTACGACGCGGTGATCGAGGAAGTGAAGCGCCTCGCCGATCGGCTGATCGTCGGCGCTCCGTTCGACGAGCCTGCGCCGTTCATGGGCCCGGTGATCGACAATCGCACCGCCGACGGTCTGACCGAAAGCTTCGTCTATCTGCTGTCGAACGGCGGACGCCCGATCAAGCACATGATCCGGCTGCGCGAAGACCTGCCGTTCCTGTCGCCCGCCATCATCGACGTTACGAAGATGAAAGAACGGCCCGACGTCGAACTGTTCGGCCCGCTGTTGCAAGTGATCCGCGTGTCGGACTTCGGCGAAGCGATAGCGGAGGCGAACAACACGCGCTACGGCCTGTCCGCTTCGCTGATCGGCGGGTCGCCCGAACAGTATAATCAG
>DAICYJ010000054.1 GCA_027311705.1 Novosphingobium sp.
GGGGTCGGGGGTGGGCATTCCGGGATTTGCGGGCTGGGCGGGGGTTTTGGTGAAGAAGAGGCCCACCCCCAGCCCCTCCCGCAGGCGGGAGGGGGGCAGGAAGGGGTTTCACTCGCGCAGGCGGGAGGGGGGCAGGTTGCGCTTTATCGCGCCGATGCTTTCACCCCCGAACGCCAGGTCGCCTTCCTCGGCCACCTTGCCCGGCACGGCAACGCGCGCACCGCCTGCGCCGCCATCGGGCTTTCGCCGCAGGGCGCCTATGTCCACCGCCGCCGCGATGCCGCCTTTGCCCAAGGGTGGGAGGCGGCGCTGGTGCTCGCGCGCCAGCATGTCGAACAAGTGCTGGCAGACCGCGCGCTGAACGGCGTCACCGAAACGATCTACTACCGGGGAGAGGCGGTGGGTCAGCGCACGCGCTTCGATACCCGCCTGTTGCTGGCGCATATCGCCCGGCTCGATGCCCACCACGCCGATTGCCCGCGCGGCCGCGCCACTGCCGCCCGGTTCGATGAACTGCTCGAAGATATCCTCACCGGCGATGCCGATCCCGCCGAACTGGCCGAAAGCGCCGGCTGGAAACCCGCGTTCCCCGCGCGCGCCGATCACATCGCCGATGTGCTGGCCGATGCCGAAGACGCTTTCCTTGCCGAGATTCCGGCGGACGCAGCGGCCGAGCCGGACCCCGCCGGCGATCCCCGGTCCGAAGGTGACGCCGATCCTGCCGCCGAAGCCGCACTCGATCGCGCCTATGCGCTGCACCAATCCTGCGCCCGCGCCGAAGCCGCCGCCGCATGGGATGCCCATGCCGCCGCCCGCCACGCCCGGGTCGATGCGCTGCTGGGCGCGCTCCCGCCCGATCCTCCCCCGCCGAGGCAGGTGGTGGCCCACCGGGCTGGCGGTGCGGCAACCGGTCCGGAGATCGAAGTTAAATCCTCCGCCGCAACCATCCCCTGCACCCTGTCACTTGCGTCAACCTGGGCCGGGGAAGGGCGGTTACACGATGAAATCGGCCGCGATGGGAGCCTGGGCATACGAGACAAGGGCAAAGCCGAACTCCACGCCAGTGTCGTTGTCGGTGCTCAGCTGCACCTGCCACAGGAACGCGTTGCCGTCGATTTGCTGCACGCGGATTTCGCCCGGCGTATTGGCATGGAACGCGGCGGTGCCGATAAAGGTGAAGTCCTGATTGCCGCCGATGGTGCTGTTGGCATCGAGCGAGTGCAGGTCGATCTTGTCGATCTCAAACCGATTGAAATCGCGGATCAGGTCGCCGAAAAACGGTTGGGCCGGGGTAAATCCGCCAAAGTCGGCATAGTTGGTAAACCGGAATGTATCGACGCCGGTGCCGCCCTGCAGCTGGTCGTTGCCCGCACCGCCGATGATGAGGTCATTGCCTGCGCCGCCGCTCAACCGGTCGTTGCCGGCGTTGCCCTGCAACTGGTCGTTGCCCGCGCCGCCGTTCAGCAGATCGTTGCCGTTGCCGCCGTAAAGCCGGTCCTTGCCGCTGTCGCCGCTGATAATGTCGTTGCCGTCGTTGCCATACAGCATATCGCCGCCGGCAAAGCCGCGGATCGTGTCGTTGCTGGCGCTGCCGTTGATGATGTCGTTGCTGCCCCACAGCGCCAGGTTCACCGCGTCGGTATCGCCATCGCGCAGCGCCTGCTGAAACAGCCCGAAGCCATAGGACAGGCCGGAGATCGAAAAGTCGACCGTTTCCACGCCGTTGATGATGCCGCTCAGGCCAGTACTGCCTTGCGTGTAACCGACGTCCGAAAGCAGGTCCACCGTATCGCCGTCGAGGAAGTTGAACGTCAGCGTCAGGCGGTCGATGCTCAGCACGCTGGCACCGGACTGGCCGTACTGGAAGTTGGCCATGGTATCTTCGTCGAACACATTGGTCCAGTTGTCGCCCGAAAGCGTGTTGGCTGTTGCTATGGACATGGCATTTTCCCCCACCGTTCTGTCGCCGGCGGGTGATTATTAGTCGGAATGCAGGATGTGTCCAGCGGCTGAGCGTGGTGGACCGGTTGTCACAGTTCTTTCACTGTCGTGCAACAATGCCCGCCTACGTCCGATGGGGCTTAACCATGCCTGAATGGCGCGGATCTGGGCTGTACAACCGGGGCAACAACGATCGATGTCACGCAAGGCGACGATCCTGCTGTATGAGTCGAACACGACCATACGCAGGATGATGCAGTTCAATCTGGAAATGGAAGGGTTCGCTGTCGCGGGGGTTGCGGCGGCCGATGACGTGGCCCTGCGCCTGAATGGCGCGCCGCACGAGGCGGGCGCGGTCGACCTCATCCTGCTGAACTGGACCGATCCGGGCGAAAGCTGCCTCGATATCTGCAAGTCCGTGCGCCGCATGCCCGCCGCCGTCAGCACGCCGATCGTGGTGATCTCGCCCCCGCGGGAAGAACGCGACCGGCTCAACGCCTACGAAGCCGGGGCCGACGATTTCGTGCTGGCGCCTTATTCGCTGCCCGAACTGCTCGCCCGCATCCGCGCCATCCTGCGCCGCACCTCGCCCGAAATCGGCGGGCGCGTGATCCGCATTTCGGGCGTGGAAATGGACATCGACAACGGGCTGGTGAAACGCGACGGCAGCGACATCCGGCTCAGCCTGATCGAGTTCAAGATCTTGCGCTATCTGATGGAAAACGCCGGAAAAGTGCGCACCCGCGAACAGATCCGCAACGCGGTGTGGGGCCGCGAAAGCCCGGTGGAAATCCGCGCGGTCGATGTGCGCATCACCCGCCTGCGCCGCCGGTTGAACATCGATACCCGGCCCGATGTGATCCGCACCGTCCGCTCCGTCGGCTATGCGCTGGGCGAACAGCAGCCGCGTTTTCGGGCGGAAGCGAAGTATGACGGCGTGGAGGCCTGAGTCTATTGGGTCACCAGCCGGCCGATCGTATCGCGATCTAGCATGCCGGTCGGTGAAATGCCGACACTCGCCTGAAACGCCTTGATCGCTTCGGTAAACAGGGCGGGGTCCTGCGCATCGGCGGCGCTGGTCAGGAAATGCTGGCCGACCAGACGATCGACGATCCGCTGCACGGTGGTGCTGTCGAGCGATCCTGAACCCGCCGGCAGCGCGATGGCAGAAGCGTTAGTCTGCGGCGCGGGTGCGGGCGAAGGGGGCGCGGCCTTGGACGAGTGGACGATGCCGCTGCCTTCATGGCTTGCCCGGCCGACGTCGGGCAGCATGTCCTCGATGCCGGGCACCGTGGCGGTGCTCACGGTGGTGTCCTGCGACGGCTCCGGATCGGGCGCGGCGGGATAGCCGCCGGTCACGTCCGCATCGTTCTGCGGCACGGGCGGCGGTGGCGCGGCATCGGGATCGCTGCTCACATCGCGCAGCGCCGGAGATGCGGCTGTCGATTGCGAAACCTGCGCGCCTGCAACCTGCGGGACGAGCATCGCCAGCACGACGCCGATCCGGATTGCCATTGCCATGCCGTGGTGTGGGCCGTGGAGCGGGCCGGTCAGTTTTTGAAGGTTCCGTTGGACGTCACGGTGCCGGAGTTGCTGCCGCTGATCGTGTTGCCGTTGATCGAATTGCTGTCGCCGGTGATCTGGTTGTACACGCAATAGCCGCAAGACGAGATCGACTTGTACATCGACGTGACCTGATTGCCGATGGTCACGTCCTGGGCATTCTGGCCTTCGAGCCGGTGGAGTGTGGCGGAGGCCACGCCGCTGGATGAACCGCCCGAGCTGAGTGTGCCCCATGCCGCAGCAGACTGGCCGGCAAGCGCGGGGGTGGCGCTGCTGCCGATCAGGAACGCGGCGGCGGTGATGGCTTTGAACATCTTCATGATGCTGGCTTCCTTGCGGGCGGCAGTCACTTGCCGGTGGTCTTGATGGAAATCGTATTCGACATGCCGGTCGCGACGATCGACTGCGAAGAATTCTTGCCGGAAATCGAACCGCCGATCACCCGTCCGTTCGTGGTGACCGTGCCCGAATTGTTGCCGGTAAAGTTCGTGCCGGTGACGCTGGCCTGATAGGTCATGCCGGCCGGATCGCCGTTGGCGTCGAGATTGGTGTCGCTGATGCTGTAGGTCGAGGCAGCGCCCTGAGCCGAAAGGGCGCCGGCGCTGTTGCTAGAACCGATGGCGGTGGGATTACGAACCTGCCCGTTGAGGGTCACCTGGCCGGAATTGATCGCAGTCAGGTTATCGTCTCCGTTCTGGGTGATCGAGAGCGTTTGGGCAAATGCGGCGGCGGGAGCAAGTGCCGCGCCAAGCATCGCGAGAACGCAAATGCGCGGGCCGGCTTCCAGACGAATCATGCTCATGCGATCAAATCCCGAAGCTGCCGCGTTTTATACCGCGTTTGGTGGAAAGCGAAAAGGAGGGACCGCAAGGTCCCTCCTTCCCGTTCTTGCACACGGACCCGAAAATGGCCGGATCCGCATCCCTGCCATCACTGGCCGGGGATGAGCACGTTCTGGGTCATCGACTGCGAAGCCGAGGCGCCAACAGCGGCGGCCGAGATCGCGTTGTTGTAGCCGCCAGCGATCGCCGGGGTATTGATGCCGGTCGTGACCGTGACTGCAGCGCCGTCGTTGAACGCGGTCAGCGTGATGCCGCCAACGATGCCGGACGTTGCCGAAGCACCCGCGCTAGCTTCATCATAGCTGGTCGAGGTGAACGAGGTCGAGGCGGAAGCGCCGACGCCCGCGAGGCTGATCGAGTTGTTCGAACCGCCGCCGATGGTGGCCGAGTCGAGGATGCTGCCCTTCACGATGACTTCGCCAGCGTTGATGGTGGCGACCGAGATATCGGCGACTTCGACAGTGACGGTTTCCGGACCGGCGGTATCACCGAAGATGTTGTTACCGAACGAAACCGAACCCGACGAACCGACGCCAGCGACCGAGATCGAGTTGCCGTTGCCGAGGTCGATGTTGGCTTCGTTGCCGAGATCGGCCTGAACCGTCACGGCGCCTGAGTTGAATGAACCTACGGTGATCACGTCGCCGACCGACAGCGCGGCTGCGGCCGAACCGGAAGCGCCTTCGTAGGTGTTGTTGGCGAACGAGAACGACGCCGACGAACCAACACCTGCGGTGCTGACCGAGTTGGCATTGCCGCCGTTGATCGCGGCAGTGTCGATCAGGGCGTTGGCAGTGGTGCCATCGACGTCGCCGCCAACGGTCACGCCGCCGCTGTTGCTCGACGTGACGGTGACAGCACCGCCGAGTTCGAGAGTCTGGGCAGTGATGGTCGAATCAGCATCGATGGTGTTGTTGGTCAGCGAGAACGAAGCCGACGAACCGACGCCAGCGGCGCTGATCGAGTTGCTGTTGCCAGCCGCGATGGTCGGGGCAGCCATGCCGGCGCCGAGAGCGACGAGAACGTCGCCAGCGTTACCGCCCGAAGTGGCGTCAACCGGGTCGGCCAGGCCGTCACCGTTCTGGATCACGATGTCATTGCTGACCGTGTAGCTGGCTTCCGACAGTTCGGTGCCACCGGCAGCCGTCATCGTTGCCGAACCCGAAGCCGACGAACCGACGGCAGCAACCGAGATCGAGTTGCCGGTGCCGGCATCGATGTTCACGCTGCCAGCGAGGTCGTTGAGGTTGGAAACAACGCCTTCGTTGTACGACAGGACGGTGATGCCGCCTTCGTAAGCAACGACAGCCGACGAAGCGTTGGCAGAGTTGTTGAACGCGGTGAACGACGACGAAGCCGACGAACCGACGGCAGCATTCGAGATCGAGTTCTTGTAGCCATCAGCGATGCTGGCAGCCTGGATGCCGCCGGTGCCTTCGACCGTGCTGTCGAGCGAAATGTCGCCGCCGTTGGTCGCGGTGACGCCAACGTCGCCGCCGATGTCCCAGTTGTCGGCAACCTGCGCGTGGACCGAAGTCGCGCCGAGCAGCGCGGTGGCGGCGAGAAGCGCCGCCTTCGTGAGATTGATCTTGGTCACGTTTATACCCCTATTTCTTTAGTTTATACCCCGTGGCCAGCCCCGTAGGTACTAGCACGAGCGCATTGGCGGGGTTCGTTGAAACATTGGTGACTCTTTGAAGAATGGCGGGGTTTTTTTCCTTCATCATTCTGTCATGTTGCGCACAAAAAACACCCGTGGATGCCCCGCGTGGTCTTTCGACTACTGGTTCTGGCGTCTATTGGGATCGCTGTAAGGCATTGCAGTTGCACCCTGATTTGGCTGACCGGGGGCCTGATCGGGCGCCGGCTGAGGGGATTTGCCATCGTGCCGCGAGTGTTTTCCCTGAGGGGTCGGTTCCTGTTCTTTCGGTTGCCGAACACCCTTAAGATCTTCAACCATTTTGCGGCAGTTGTCGGGAACGATGGGCATCGACGCCAGAACATCGGCAACCGACAGGGCGATCACATCGCGAGTCGCTTCCTGCAGGCGCTGCTGATCGGAATAGCCGATCGTGCCGGTTACCAGCGTGCCTGTGCCTTTGCCGAAAATCTTGCCGACGCCGACGCCGCCTTCTTCATAATATATCCGGCGGTTGAGCGAACTGATCGCCATCGTCATGCGGTCGCCCGGCCGGTACATTTCTGCCGAAACTTCCAGCGAGGCTCCGCGCAGGGTGTAGTAAGGGCCGATGCCGCCGACCCGGATGTCCGCATCTGGACCGCCCAGAAAATCGAGCGCGGTAAATGCGGTAGAGACGATGAAATTGGGGACGCGCGCCTGTTGCTGCGCAGCAAGGGCCTGGTCCAGATTGCTGCCGCCGAACTGGCGCAGCGCGCGCTCGGTGTTCAGCTCGTAATAATTCATGGCAAGTCCGCCGGCGCGGATCACCGCTTCCGACGCCCAGATCGCTGCCGTGCCCTGCGGCAGGAACGATCCGGTCGCGCCTTCATAGCCATAGGACGATTTGCCGGTGCCATCGGAATGAACCGCTATGCCGAAGCGGATGCGGTTGAGCACATGGCTGTCGCGGATGCAGGTCAACGCCCGGACAATGCCTTCGCTGGGAACGCTTTGCGTGGGTGCGGGCGGTTGTGAAACCCTGATCTGCTTCTTGCCGGGCACGGCCAGACAGCCGGACAGGGTGAGCGCCAGCATCGAGCTGACAAGGGCCGGACGCAGGATGCGCAGCATCCTCCCCCGGCATGAAAGGGGCGAAAGCTGCAAGTCGCGTCCGCGCATGCCGGGAATCATGTCCATGCCGTTCATTGTGATCGCTTCATTTTGAAGAGCGCTGCCCAGCTTACTGCGGACGCCCCTACGGACGGTTGCGTATTAAGCATGCAATTGTGCAGTGAGATTGCAGTAATATTACAAATTCCAGACAAGTTGCCGGCAATTTATGGCCTCACTCATTCATTTCATCCTAACCGCGCGGAATTGTCGGCTGGATCGCGACCTTGCAATCGCCCGAATAGATGCGCTCCATGTCGAATGTGGCCAGATCCTTGGCGTCGGTCATGAACAGGCGCGCCTTGCCGGTGGCCTCGTCGATCCCGTTGATAATCAGCAGCTTGGCTTGCCGCGTGGTCATCGGCATGACCAGCTCGACGCGATCCGGCCACAGATCGACAACGCGATTGACCGGCCCCGCGAGGTTCGCCGCAATGCCATCCGGATCGGATACAATGCCGGTCTTTGGATTAACCGGTTCGGCGGGGTCCGTTGCGTCCGGCGGAGGCGTAGTGCGTACCGGGATGGCTGGCAGGAACACGGTGAACGGGTGATACGAATCGTAGATCACCTCGTCGTCGCGCTGATCACGGGTGGCGTCGACATTGATGGCATGGCCCAGCGTGCAGGCGAGCGTACGGGCTGGCAGCATGGCGGGTTTGGGCGTGCTGGCGACCTGGGCCGGGGACGAATTTGCGCAACCTGCCAAGGTGGCGGCGGCCAGCGCGGCGATCAGCCTGATGGCGGTTGCGCGGAATTTGAGGTTTCTGGCGATGGACACGGTGGGCAAGGCAGAAACTCCGGTAAGGCAGGCGTTGCGCCGGCCTCCTAGAAAGTTCCGGTGACGGTAGTGTGACGATCTGAATGTCGGGACGAGGGCGGATGTCGCGCCTTGCGTCGCAGGCCCGGAAACGACGATGAATTGCAAGAAAACTGTCGCACTAAAGGCCTAGTGGCCGGGCATGGGATCGGGCGCGTTTATTCAATCGGTGGCCGCATGGCGCGGCATGGCTGGCCTGCTTGCCGTGGCCGTTGCCGGTTGCCCGTTTGTCGCGCAGGCGCAGGATCTGGTTGCACCTGGTGCGGCGACAGGCCTTTCCCCCGGCCTGAGAATTTCTTCGGGCGAGGATGATGTGCGCTGCCTGACGCTGGCGGTCGCCTATGAAGCGGGCAACCAGTCCGTCGCCGGGCAGGAGGCGGTGGCCGAGGTCGTGCTGAACCGCACCCGGCACCCGGCGTTCCCGCGCAGCGTGTGCGGCGTGGTGTTCCAGGGCTGGACCCGGCAGACCGGTTGCCAGTTCACGTTCACGTGCGACGGATCGCTGCAGCGCCGGTTGCCCGGACGGGTGATGACCGCCGCACAGTCGGTGGCGGCGCGGGTGCTGGCGGGAGACGAGGCGCCGCGTGTGGCCGGGGCGCTGAACTATCACGCCAACTATGTCAGCCCGCGCTGGGCCTCGCAGCTCGATCGCGTGGCCACGATCGGCGCGCATATCTTTTACCGCCCCGTGCCCGGCGGTCGGCCTGAGAACGGGCGTTCGCCTGAGCAGGGCTTGACCAGTGGCGATGCCGAAGGAATGCAGGCGATCCGCCAGTATGCGCGGATTTTTGACGGCACGCCTGCACCTGTGCCGGTGCAGCCGGTGGCACGTATCGCCGCCTCGGTTGCCGGGCCGAGCCAGCCTTTCATGCCCTGGGGCCTGAACGTCCGCTAGAACGGTCAGGGTCGGTCATTCGACGTAGCGGATAACCCACGGCGATTGCACCTTCACGCCCAGCTTGGCCACCGCGCGGCGGGTGAATTGTGCGCCGCCCGGACCGGTGGCGACGGCCACTACGCTGACGGTGCGCTTGGCGAGCTTGGGTTCGGACAGCGCGAGCGCCGTGCGCTGGCCGCCCATCTCGCGGCGGCGCTGGAGGATCGCCGGCGAATCCGTGACGCCATCGGTCATCACCTGGATGGCGAGCGGGGTAGTGTGTTTGGGATCGAACGCGACCTCGCCGGTATCGACCGTGGCGAACTTGCGGAACCGGTCCAACAGCTGCGGAGTGAACCCGCGCACTTCGGCCAGTTCGTCGATGGATTGCGGCCCGTCGTTGCGGGCGAGCAGGCCGCGCTCGGTGTAATACTCGGACTCGGCGCCTTCGGGCGAGGTGTCGTCGTCCTGATCGGTCCAGTCCACGAACCCGTCGTGGGCGATCTCGAGCTGCCGGCCCTGCACGCCGAGGGCCTCCAGCAGCCAGCCGATGTTGTCGTCGCTGATGCGGTCGAGCATGATCTTGCCGTGCTCGTCCTCGATATGGACCTTAAGCGGGATGCCATCGAAATTGAGGTCGTGCACTTCGCCGTCGATGGTCCAGCGCGAGCCGGGATTGTCCGAGGTGAGGCCGCCCAGCGCGACGATGACCCCGGCGTCAGCCGCAGCCTGCATCTGCGCGCGGGTGACCTCGGCCTGCACCGTATCGATGCGCGACGTCGCGACCGTAACGAGCGTGGCGGCAATGGCGGCCATCACGGCGATGCCACCCACCGCCGCGACCATCGCATAGCCGCGCTCGGCAGGTGCGATCACGGGATCTTGCCTTTGGTCTTGAACGGTTCGAGCGTCTGGATCTTGGCGCGCATTTCCTCGGTAATGGCGGTCAGATCGTCCGGGGTGCGCAGCACGTGCGGCTTGATCAGGATGATCAGCTCGGTCTTGCGCTGGGTATCGGACGTGTTGCCGAACAGCAAGCCACCCAGGATCGGGATGCGCGACAGGATCGGCAGCCCGTTCTTGCCGAAGCTCTTGGAATCGCGAAACAGGCCGCCCAGCGCGATCACCTGGCCATCTTGCACCGAAACCGTCGTCGAAACCTTGCGCGTGGAGATGACCGGCGAGGAAATCGACGAGGTACGGTTCGGCGAAACGTCGCTGACTTCCTGCGCCACATCGAGCAGCACGGTGCCGTTGATGTTCACGCGCGGGGTGATTTTCAGGATCACGCCGGTATCGCGATACTCGACCGAGTTGGCGACCGCCGTGGTGTCGCCGCCGACCGCGTTGCTGAGGCTTTGCGTGGTGATCGGCACCTGATCGCCCACCTGCAGCGCGGCGGTCTGGTTGTTGAGCACCATCAGCTTGGGCGCGGAGACGACCTTGACGGTAGTGCGTTCCTCCAGGGCATTGAGGGCGGCGCTGATGTCGTTCTGGTTCGAGAAGAAATAGGAGAAGCCGGGCAGGATCCGCGTCGGGTTCGCGGTCGTGCCTTCTGACAGGGCGAAGTTGGAATTGCCGGTCTGGAAATTCCACTGCACGCCGTAGCGCATGTTGTCGTTGAGCCCGACTTCGGTGATCGCGGCCTCGATCATCACCTGCACGGGTGGAAGATCGAGCTTGCGCAGCGCATCTTCGATGATCGAGTAATCGTGCGCCGAGCCATAGACGACCACCGCGTTGTTCACTTCGTCACTCGTGACGCGGACCTTCAGTGCGCCGCTGCTGCCGCTGTCCCCTTCCTCACCGCTGCTGCCGCCGAGTTTGGAGGACGATGCCGGCGCGCGGCTGCCGGGCTGCACCTGCTGGTTGCGGTTGGCGGTGCCTGCGCCGGTCGAACTGTTGCCGCTGCCGCTGCCGCCTTCCTGATCGGGCGAGATATCGCCGCCGCTGTCGCCGCCGGTGCCGAAGGTGCTGCTGATGGTCTTGACCAGATCCTTGGCCCGTCCGTTCTGCACGCGATAGACATAGAGGCGCGGTTCGTTGCTGGTGCCTTCACGGTCTAGCACTTCGATCCAGCGGCGCACGTCTTCGAGGTATTGCTTCTGCTGGCTGATGGCGATGATGCCGTTCAGCTTGTCCATTCCGATCAGGCGGACGAGGCCGCGGGTCGGCGCATCGGGCGCGTTGATCAGCTTTTCGAGTTCGGGCGTGATCAGCCGGCTGTCGGTCCGCTGGGGAACATAAAGGGCGAACGACATCGAGCGCAGCCAGTTGACGTCGAACTGCGCGATGATTTCGTGCGCGCCCTTGCGCTGGGCGGCGGTGCCGGCGATCACCAGCGTGTTGCGGTCGGGTTCGACCGACTGTACCGCGCCGGGGACGACGGAATCGAGCAGCTTCTTCAGTTCCTCGGCATTGGCGAACTGCAGCGTCACCACTTCGGTGCCGAAGCCGCGATCGGGCAGGAAGCCCGATCCTTCGGCCTTGGCATCGGCGATGGTCTGGATCTTGTAGCCGGTGCCTTGCCACACCATCGCGAGGCCGGCCTTCCTGAGCGACGCTTCGAACAGTTCGAGCAACTGGCTGCGGTTGACCGGGCCGGGGGTGCTGAGGCCGACGTCGACATCGCCTGAAACCGCGACGGTATAGGGAATGCGCAGCGTATCGCGCAGCACCACGCGGGCGAGCGTGTTCACATCCGCGCTGGGGATGTTGAACTCGATCGCGCCCTTGGGCTGCGGTGCGGTGGGGCCGGAAGCCGGGGGCACGAGCGGCTTTTCACCGCCGACCATGCTGGTGGCGACGCCGGCATCGACGGGTGCGGCCGGCTCTGGCGGGCGGGTCGCCGCGCTTTCGACCGGCGATACCACGGCGGGCGTGCAAGCGGCGGTGCCCAGCATGGCCAGCACCGACAGGCCGGCGAGAAGGCCGTGGCGAAGCGTCGCGACGGAAGGGGTGGCGTGCATGGTCACTGATCGTTCTCACTGGCGACAGAGGTGGTGCCGAAGGAAATGCGGCGATTGCGGCCGCCCTGGCGAAAGATGGCGGCGTTGCCGTCGATGCCGACGAGCCGCCAACCGCGCCACGATCCACCGATGGGCAGGCGGACGCCGCCGCCCGATGCGGGACGGATCAGCACGGCACGGGCATTGCCGACACGCATCGCGCCCAGCACCCATGCGCCGGAAAGCGGGCCGACGGGCTTGGCTTCGGGTGCTTCCTCGTCATCGCCTGCTTCCCCGCTGCCGGCGGCGACCAATGCAGCGCCAAGGCGCTTGGGCGTGAACAGGCGGGGAATGATGGCGGTGGAGGGCAGGCCCGGTTCGCCCACATCGGGCAGCGTCCATTGCGGCGCACGGCCCGGCGCGGTGCCATCGGGCATCGCATCGGGCGCGGGGAGGGCCAGTTGCACGACAGCGCCCGCCGCCAGCAGCGCCGCGAGCGCAGCGGGCAGCAGGCCGCCGTTGGCGCTAGCGGGCGCGTAGGAACGGAGCCGAAGCTTCAATTCTGACATCGAGCGTGTCCGATTCGAGGTTGGTAAGGGCATCGGCGGCAGTCACCGCGACGGTATCGACGACGACGCCGGGCTTGATCGCATTGATACGGGCGAGCAGTGCGATCAGTTGGGCGTCGGTAACTTGAACTTCGAGAGCGGCGCGGACCCAATCGTCCTCGGCCCCCTGCATGGCTTCGGTGGCCTTGATGTTGACCCCCGTGGATTGCGCCGCCGTCTCGATCTGTTCGCGCAAGGCCTCGCCCGCTTCGTCGGCATCGGGCGCGGTGAGGAACTGCGTGCGCAATTCGTCCTCCTGCCGCATGGCGACCTTTTGCAGGGTATCAAGCGAGGCGATGCGACGCTCGTTCACAAGGAATTGCTGACCCAGTTCCGCGCGCTTCAGTGCCCGGTCGCGGAACCCGTTGACGATCGGCCCGATCACCACGAGCGCGATCAGCGCAATGGCGGCGACGAGGATGAGCACGGCGATCAGCCGGCTTTCGCGCGTCGAAATCTTGCGCATCAACGCTTCTCCTGCAGCGAGGCGGAAAAGTCGAAGGGCCTGCCGGCGACGGTTTCGGCGAGCGCCTCGGCCCGGCTGGCCCGGACACCGGAAAATGCGCCCGATGCCTTGACGGCGGCGACGGCGTTCACGCCTTGCGCGGCATAGCCGGAGACGCGGATCTTCGCGCCATCCCATTCCAGATGCTGGACCCAGCTCTGTTCGGGCATGGCGGCCCCCAGCCGCGCCAGCGTGCGCAACGGTTGCTGCGCATCGCGTTTGGCGCGGATCGCCTCCACCTTTTGCGCATTGCCATGCAGCCGGTCCTCGAAGCGCTTGACCGCGCCCAGCGCTGTGGCCTGTGTGTCGATCAGTTCCTGCATCCGGTTCACCTGCTGCTGATCGCGCAGGATGGCGACGCCGACGTTGACCAGCGCCAGCACGGCGACCGCGATCCACCAGAACTTCGCCACCGGCGGGCGCGGGGCGAGCAGGCCCGCCTTGCGCATGGCAGGCGCAAGGTCGAATTCCAGCCGTTCGCCCAGTTCGTCGAGCGGGCCGATGCGGTAGGGTTCGATCCCGGCCTCGGCCAGTGCGGAGGTGATGCGGCGCGCCCATGCCAGCGGCACCGCGCCGACGATCACATCGACCATGCCTTCCTGCGCGGCCGGACCGGCACTGCGCATGCCGATCACCACGGCATCGGCGGCCAGCGGCAGGATGCGGTCCGCGTCCATTTCCACCAGCGCGCGCAAGTCCGCGTCGTTCATCGTCGGCAGCGTCAGGTGGCGGACGAGGCAGACCTCGCGCGGGATGACCAGCGTATCGGCGCCGGAGACGGTCGCCGCGACGAGTTGTTCCTCCCCATTAAGGCGGTGGAACGCGGTGAGGCGCTGCCTGCCACCCAGCCCGGCCGGCAGCATGTTGGCCGGCACCAGCGCGGAAATTTCGCGCAGCCACCAGTCAAACCCCTGCCGCGCCTGCCGCGACAGGGTGGTCATGTCGGAACTGAGCAATTCCGAAAGGTTCACGCCGGATCTCCGCAATCTTTGGTCTGGTAATCATCGCGGCAGGGCAGCCGCGTTTGCGGAGCGGGTTTGACCATCAGCACCGGCCATGCGCGGGGATCACCGGTGGCGAAGGCGAGGCGCACCCGCACCAGCTTGGGCAGGCTGCGCCGCCGTTCCCACGTTTCCTGCCAGGCATCGCGCCCGGTGAAGCGGTCGGGGCCGAAATAGGTAAACTCGACCCGGTCGACGCGTTCGAGCAGGGGCAGGGCCTGCCAACCTGTGGTACCCTGCGTACGCCAATCCACCACGCTGCGCGTGTTGAGCGCATAAAGCACGAGGTTGCCGTCGCGCTCCTTTTGCAGGCGGAAGTGGTGCAACGCATGTGGGCCTTCGGCCTGATAGGTCGGGCTTTCGAAATCCATGCTGCCGGGCAAGCCGCGAAATGTGAGAGAATCCCCTGCGCCGTGAATGTCGACCACCGCGCGCATGGCATCCATCCGATCGCGCAGCAGGTTCTGCGCCAGCGCAACGCGATCGTCTGCGTCGATGCGGTTGCGCAGCGTGCTTTCGGCACGGCCCTGCAACGTCAGCACCGACAGGATCATCGACGACAGCAGCCCGAACACGAACAGCGCGACGAGCGCCTCGGTGAGGGTGAAGCCCGCTTCGTGGCGGCGGGCGAGGGCGGTTGCGCGCATCAGCGCAGCACCTTCACACCGGCCAGCCGGATGAGGCGTGCGCCCTTGGTTCGGTCGGTGATCGTCACCGTCACTTTGGCAAGCGGCAGGCTGCCGACATCGTCCGGCCGCCAGGAATCGGTGGCAACCGACCACGCCAAATCGCCATCGGAACCCTGCGACGCCACCGCACGCGTGCGGGAGTCAACCGTTGCGGCGGCCAGCACCGATCGCGCCAGCAACATCGCCCGGCGGCGTTCCGCCACCAGCGAGGACGACTGGCTCATCTGCGAAATCGTGACGAAGACCAGCGTCGACATCATGGCGATGATGGCCAGCGCGACCAGCGCTTCCAGCAAAAGGTAGCCGGCATCCGGCGCGAAGCGATCAGGCATCGCCGCCCGCTTGGGTTTCCGCGGTTTCAGACAAGTCGCCAAGATCGCGCCCGATCAGGTAGGTCGTGCGGCCAACCGCAGTGGTCAGCGTCAGGCTGCCGCCAAGGCTGGTGCCATCGGGAAAGAAGCGGATCTGCCCGGGCTGGCCTTCAATGGAGGCGTTGCCCGCCAGCACGTGCGGTTCGCCGCCGCTGATGGAATAACCCGTGCCATCCTGCTCGATGGTCAGGTCGGCAACTGTGCCGGTGCGCAGAGCCAGCGCACGCGTGGTCAGCAGCGCGCTGCTCACGTCGCTGCGCGCCTGCCGCGCCCGCACCGCGCCGATGGCCCGGTCAAGCTGCGGGAAGGCAATCCCGGCGGCAAGGCCGACCACCGCGAGAACGACCAGCGCCTCGACGAGCGTAAACCCGTTTTTTGGATGGCCCCCCCGCATCATGGCTTACCAGTTTCCGAGATCCTTGGCCTCGCCAGTGCCGCCTTCGGCATCGTCGGAGCCGAACGAATAGATGTCGATCTCGCCATGCTTGCCGGGACTGACATACTTGTAGGGGTGCTGCCACGGATCGTTGAGCGCGGCGGCATTGGGCAGGTATGGCCCGCGCCAGTTGGTCATCGACTGGGGCTGGGTGACCAGCGCGTTCAGTCCCTCCTCGGTGGTGGGATAGCGCCCGGCATCGAGCCGCAGCAGCTTCATCGCCGCATCGATGTTCTTCACCTGCACCGATGCCGTCTCGGTTTTCGAGCTCGACAGGTACTTGATCACCTGCGGCCCGACGATGGCATAAAGCAGGCCGAGGATGGCCAGCACCACCAGCAGTTCCAGCAAGGTAAAGCCGTTGCGCCGCACCGGGTTGCGCGCTTTGTTGTGAGTGTTCGTCATTTTCCTACCGCCCAATTTACTGCGCGACCGCAAGGTCGTTGAATCCAAGAATGGCCGACATGATCGAGGCCACCATCGCCGCTACGCCGACGCCGAGGCTGACGACGATAGTCGGCGTAGCGATGGCGATCATGCGTTCCAGCCGCACTTTCACGTCGCGATCGAGCACGGTCGCCAGCCGGCCCAGCATTGGGCCGAGCTGCGAGGTTTCCTCGCCGGTGCGCACGAAGCTGAGCGCCAGCGGCGGCAGGATGCGGCGTTCGGCCAGCGGCGCGGCAAGTCCGCCGCCCTGCCGCACGAGATCGACCACTTCGCCGATGCCGGTGTTCATGTGGCGATTGCTCACCGTTCGGCGCGCGAGGGCCAGCGCCGCCGGCAGCGGCACCCCGCCTTCGATCAACGCGCCAAGGCTGCGCGCGAAGCGCACCGTCTCGATATTGCGCAGCAGCAGGCCCAGCTGCGGAATTTCCAGCATCTGGCGATCGAGCCATGCCTTGCTGGAGGGGCGCGCCAGCGCCTGACGCGCGACGACGACCGCGACCGCGATAAAACCCAGGATATAAAGGCCGTTGCTACGCACGAACTTGCTGGCGTTCATCACGGCCATCGAGGTGGCGGGCAGCGATCCTGCCGGGGCCGACGCGAACAGCGGTTCGAATTGCGGCACCACGAACAGCAGCATCAGCAGCACGACGCCGGTGGCGATGATCGTCAGTGCGACCGGGTAGGTCATCGCCGAGGATACCTGTCGGCGCTGTTCGTCCGCCTGTTCCAGCATCTGCGCCAGCCGCGCCAGCGCCGCGCCAAGCTGTCCGTTGGCCTCGCCCGCTTCGGTCATGGCGGGGGCAAGGCCGGGGAACAGACCCGGCTGATCGAGCAGTGCGGCGGACAATGGCTTGCCTTCGCGGACGGAGGCCAGCACGTCGGTCAACCGGGCGCGCAGCCCGGTCTGTTCAACATTGTCGACCGCGATCGACAACGCGCGGTCCAGCGGCAGCCCGGCCTGCAACAGCACGCCCAGCTCGGCAAAGAAATTGGTGACCTGCCGCCGCCATTTCTTTTCCTCACCCTTGCGCGCGCGTTCCTTGGCACCGGCTTTCTGCTCGGCCACTTCGATAGGGCGCAGGCCCGACTTGCGCAACGATGCCAGCGCCTCGTCGCGGCTGCCCGCTTCAAGCTGGCCGGCCATCCGGCTGCCCGCCGCGCCAAGCGCACGATACTGGAACGTGGCCAAGGGCTCAGTCCTCGCTCGACACGCGCAGGACTTCTTCCAGCGTGGTCAACCCGGCGCGGGCCTTGGCCACGCCATCGCTGCGCAGCGACCCGAACCCGGCGGCAGCGGCTTCCTCGGCCACGCGGCGGGTATCGGCGCGGTGGAGGATGTGGGTGCCGATCTCGCGCGTGATGCGGATGAATTCGAACACCGCCATGCGCCCGGCATAGCCGCTGCCTTTGCACTTTGGGCAACCGACAGGCTGGTAGAACATGCGCCAGTGGTCTTCGTCGTGATCGGGCGTGAAGTTCTTTTTCTCGATGCCCAGCCGCGCCAGGATCGCCTTGTCGGCCTTGTACGGCTCGCGGCAATGCGGACACAGCCGGCGCACCAGCCGCTGCGCCAGCACGCCGGTCAGCACGCTCGACAGCAGGAATGGCTCCACCCCCATATCGAGCAGGCGGGTGACCGCGCCTGCGGCAGTGTTGGTGTGCAGCGTGGACAGGATCATGTGACCGGTCAGCGCCGCCTGCACCGCGATCTGCGCGGTTTCGGTGTCGCGGATTTCACCGACCATCATCACGTCGGGATCCTGACGCAGAAACGAGCGCAGCGCCGACGAGAAGGTATATCCGATGGTCGGATTGATCTGGCTCTGCACCACGCCGGGCAAGCGATATTCGATCGGGTCCTCGATCGTGGTCAGCTTGCGCTCGGTCGAATTGAGGTACGCCAGCGCGGCATAGAGCGTGGTCGTCTTGCCCGAACCGGTGGGCCCGGTAACTAGCATGATGCCGTGCGGCTGGCTCAGGCAATCGAGGAATTGTTTTTCCAGATCGGCGTCGAAGCCCAGGCTCTTGGGATCGAGCGACAGGTTCGAGCGATCGAGGATGCGCATCACCACGCTTTCGCCGTGGATCGATGGCGCGGTGGCGACGCGCAGGTCGATCTCGTGCCCGCGCACGGTCAGGCGCAGGCGGCCGTCCTGCGGCAGGCGGCGCTCGGCGATGTTGAGGTTGGCCATCACCTTGATGCGGCTGACGATGGGTGCGCGCATCGCGGCGGGCTTGGGCGGCATTTCGCACAGCACGCCATCGATGCGGAAACGCACGATGAGGCGGTCGTCAGTGGGTTCAAGGTGGATGTCGCTGGCCCGTGCATCCACCGCGTCGGCGATCAGGCGATTGACCGCGCGGATCACCGGCGCGTCGCTGACCAGATCCTTCAGCCGTTCGAGATCGGCGTCGTCGACCTCCTCTTCCACGTCGCGTTCGGCCTCGGCACTATAGAGCCGGTCGATGGCGGCATCGATATCGCCGCCGCGCGATACCATGCGCGTCACTTGCCGGCCGGTGGCAAAGGCCAGCCCGGCCACGGCATCGCCATCGAGCGGGTTGGCAAAGGCGACGACCACCTTGTTGCCTTCGAACCGCAGCGGCAGCGCGCGGCGATCGTGCAGGAAGGCGGCGGAAATATCGGGTACCGGCAGCGCTTCGGCCGGGAAGTTCTCCGGCCCCGCGACCCCCAGGTGCAGCGAAGCGGCCAGCGCACGGCACAGCGCGTCTTCGGACATGAGGCCGAGCCGGGTAATGATCTTGTCGAGCGTTTCGCCGGTTTCGGTCTGGACCAGCCGGGCGCGCGCCAATGCTTCATCCGCCATGCCTGCGGATTGCAGGATCGTGGTCAGATCCACCGCCACGAGGCCGTTTTCGGGCCGGGCAGAAGAATCGGCGGACGAGGACATCGGGCGGCAAAACCTCAGAAAATAATGGAGAAGGTGCCTATCGCCCCTCTCCCTCGCGTCCGAATATGCGCGTGATGTGACAGAATGATTTCGTCTGAACGAAATATGGCAAACTCTTCAGCCAACTGACACCGACTGTATTAAAACTGAAATGTCAGGCGGACGTATGAAATCAGCAAGTTGTTGTAGTTAAATCGTTTTTACCAACGTTCGAAAAGCGTCTCAAAAATTTCACATTGAGAGACCAATGCCGCTCCGAAGGAATCAGGGGGCGGTCCGTCCGCACGCGGGGCACATGGCGATTTGGTATCAAGGTTTCACGCGCTTTGCCGCGTCCATGGCGTCTGCGTCGGCGCTTGCGCTGTGCGGAACGCCCGCTGCTGCGCAGGAAGCACCTGTGGCCGAACAGGCCACAACGGCGGCTCCCGACAAGTTCACCGTAGATTCGATCGAAGTGGCCGGGGCAACCGTGCTCACCGCCAATGAGATCGAGAACATCGTCTACCCGTTTATCGGTGAGGGCCGCACGTCTGCCGATGTCGACGCGGCGCGCAAGGCCTTGCAGGATGCCTATGCCACGCGGGGCTTTGAAGCGGCGGTGGTCGATGTGCCGCCGCAGGACGAGGCACATTTCGCCCACGGCATCATCCAGATCCGCGTTTCGGAAGCACCCGTGGGCGAGGTCCGCGTCGCAGGGGCCAAGCACCATTCGGCCGATACCGTGCTGCGCCAGCTGCCGGCCGTGGTGCCCGGCAAGCCGGTCAATCTCAAGGACCTGCAGGTCCAGCTTGCCGAAGCGAACCGCATCCCCGATCGCACGGTGACGCCGTCGTTCAAGCCCTCCAAGGCCGAAGGTGCGATCGATGTAGAGTTGAAGGTGAAGGACAGCCTGCCGCTGCATGGTTCGATCGAACTGAGCAACGATCACAGCCCCAACACCCATCCGCTGCGCCTCGCCGCGTCGCTGCGCTACACCAACCTGTGGGGCGCCGGGCACACGGTTTCGGGTTCCTACATCGTCACACCCGAGGCGCGCAGCGAGACTGAGGTGTTTTCGGGTTCCTACAACGCGCCGCTGCTGGGTACGCCGTGGTCGCTGGTGGTGTTCGGCTATAAATCGAACAGCAACATCGCCGCGCTGGGCGGCACGCAAGTGCTCGGCAACGGGTATCAGGTGGGGGCACGCGCGATCTATCGCCTGTCCGGCGAGAAAACCGACCAGTCGTTTTCAGTCGGCTTCGACTACAAGGACTTCAAGGAAAACCTGGTCCTCAACGACAACAGCTCGATCAAGTCGCCGATCCGCTATATCCCGCTGGTGCTGGGCTATTCGCTGTCGATTCCGACCGACAAGAGCCAGTTCGACCTTAATCTGGGCGGTACGCTGGGCCTGCGTGTAATCAAGCGCGGCGATCCCTGCGTCGGCAAGGACGCCAACGGCGGTTGCGTGTTCGAGGACCAGTTCGGCATCAAGGGCTACCTTGCGCGCGAGAACTTTGCCCATCTCAACGTCGATCTCAGCTACAGCCAGCTTATAGCCGACGACGTGAGCCTGATCGTGCGGTTCGCCGGCCAATATGCCGACAGCCACCTCGTTTCGAACGAGCAGTTCTCGATCGGTGGCGGTTCCAGCGTGCGCGGTTACCTGCAGTCGGAAGCGGTCGGTGACCTCGGCATTGCCGAGACGCTGCAGCTCGACGGGCCTTCGCTCGCCGACAGCCTGCCCGATTTCGTTGGTGAATTCCGGCCTTATGCTTTTGCCGATTGGGGCATCGTCAGCACCGTCGATCCGCTCAAGGATCAGCAATCGCGCTTCGGCCTCGCCAGCGTGGGCGGCGGCTTGCGCGTGCGCGTGTTCAAATATTTCAAGGGTGACGTCGCCGTCGGCGTGCCGCTGAAAACCCGATCCAACTCACGCGCCGGCGATGCGCGGATAACCTTTACAGCCAGGGGCGAATTCTGATGCTCAACATCTACTTCGGGGGGAACCGCCGGATGCTTCGGAGCATCGTGGCGCTACTGTGTCTGATCATGGCCGGCCTGTCGACACCTGCCGCCGCAGAAGGCGGTGCCGGGTGGTGGAACAAGGACTGGACCTATCGCAAGGCGGTGACGATCGACACGTCGACCACCGGCACGAACGTGTCCGGCCCGATCGGTCGCTCGCTGGTGCTGGTCCGCCTGCACGGCGGGGTGTTCACCTTCACCGACGCGCTGGATAACGGCGCGGACATCCGCTTCGTCGATGCCGACAACAAGACCCCGCTGGCCTATCACATCGAAAGCTATGACGCGAAAGCGGGTGTGGCGACGGCGTGGGTGAGCGTTCCGGTGCTCAACGGCGGCGAGAAGAAGCAGATCTGGCTGTACTTCGGCAACAAGACGGCACCTGCCGGCGAAGACGTGAAGGGCAGCTTCGACGCCGACACCACGCTCGCCTATCACTTCATGGAAGGCGCGGGCCAGCCCACTGCCGACATGACCGCCAACGGCAACAGCGCCACCAACGCGCCCGCCGGCATCGAAAGCGCCTCGATCATCGGGCAGGGCGGCCACTTCGTCGGCCAGGGCGGTCTCGTCGTGAACGACAGCCCTTCGCTGGCGATGACCGCCGGTGCGCCGTTCACGTTCACCGCGTGGGTAAAGCCCGATAACCTCGGCGGCGACCAGCAATTGCTGTCGCGCGGCGACATGGTCATTGGGGTCGCCAATGGCCTGCCATATGTCGCGGTCGGCAGCGGCCGCGCGCAGGCGACCGCCCCGGTCAAGCAGGGCGACTGGACCCACGTCGGCGTCGTTGCCGATGGCCAGACGTTGAAGATCTACGTCAACGGCGTGGAAGCCGGCGCGGTTTCGGTCGCGCTGCCGGCCATCGCCGGTCCGATCACCATCGGTGGCACGCTGGTCGGTTCGCTCGACGAAGTGCGCCTGTCGAAGGTTGCACGCCCCGCCGCCATGATGATGGCGATGGCGAGCGCCGAAGGCCCGCAGACCAAGCTGGTCGTGGTGTCAGACTCGGCTGAAAAGGCTGGCGGCGGCAGCGGCGTTTTGGGCTTCATCGTCAGCAAGCTGGAACCGGTCGACGCCGTGATCATCGGCCTCTGCATGATCCTGCTCGTGGCCGCGATCTGGCTGATGTATGCCAAGGTCAGCTATCTGAATAAGGCAGAGAAGGCGAACCGCCAGTTCTTCAAGCGGTTCGGTGAGATGCACGAAAACCTCGTGACGCTCGACAACGCGCCCGGCGGCAGCGCCGGCGAAGCGGCCTATCTGACCAAGTCCTCGCCGATCGCGCGGCTTTACAACATAGGTATCGAGGAACTCGATGTACGGCGCAACTTGCACGGCAGCCGCCCGCTTTCGGGCGAAGCGGTGGAAGCCATGCGCGCCGCCGTGGATGCGCAGTTCGTTGATGAGAACCAGAAGCTCGACAAGATGATGGTCATCCTGACCATCGCCATTTCGGGCGGTCCCTTCATCGGCCTGCTGGGCACCGTGGTCGGCGTTATGACCGTGTTCGGCGGCGTGGCGATGGCAGGTGACGTGAACGTGAACGCGATCGCGCCGGGCATCGCTGCGGCGCTTCTAGCGACGATTGCGGGCCTCGCCTGCGCCATCCCGTCGCTGTTCGGCTACAACTACCTCAACGGCCGGATTTCGGCGCTCGCCGATCAGATGCGCGTTTTTATCGACCGCCTGATCACCCGTCTTGCGGAAATGCAGGCCGATGCGGCCGAACTCCGCATGGCCGCCGAATAAGGAGCGCGTGCGATGCAGGTAGGTGGCGGCCGCAAGGCCTATGACGATATCAACATCACCCCGATGCTCGATCTGGCATACGTGCTTCTCGTGATCTTCATCCTCATGGCAACGGCCTCGGTGCAGGGCATCAAGGTCGATCTGCCCAAGGCTTCGTCGTCCGAAAGCCTGGTCAAGCCCAAGACCATCGCGCTGACGGTCAACGATCAGGGGCAGGTGTTCATGGATGCCTTCCCGGTCACGCTGCCGGACCTCGAAACGCGCCTGCGCAATGCCAAGGCGTCGAACCCGGAAGTGCCGATCGTGCTGAAGGGCGATACGACCACGCAGTACGGCAAGGTCATGGAAGTGCTCGATCTGTGTCGCCGGCTGGACCTGAGCAAGGTCGGTCTCGTCACCGGCAAGCCCGGTTCCTGACGGACGCGACGGATCATGGCTACCGCGCCCCAAGACTTCGTACCTGACGAGCAGCCGTCGGCGCTTCAGCGGATGCTGTTTCCGGTCATCAGCGTCGTGGTGCTGCTGGTCGCGGCCTGGTTTATCTATGGCATGCTCACTTCGGTGAAGGGCGTGAAAGTGGATACGGCGCCGCCGCAGGTGGCGATCGACATGCTGCCTCCGCCTCCCCCACCGCCACCTCCACCTCCACCGCCGGACCAGCCGCCTCCGGAACCCAAGCCCGATCCCAATCCGGCCCCTGCGCCCGAACCCGCTCCTGCGCCCGATCAGCCCGCGCCGATGAAGATCGACGGGCCGGCGCAGGCCGGAACCGATTCGTTCGGCATGAGCGCGGGCAAGGGCGGCGGCATGGGCGCGGTGGGAGGTAACGGCACCTGCGTCGGCCTCAATTGCGGCGGTGGCGGCGCTCCTATCGCGACCGGGTTCTACACCCGGTACCTGAGCGGGGCGTTGCAGGATCGCATCCAGGATAACGACAAGATCAACCGCCAGATCTTCACCGCCGATTTCACTGTGTGGATCAGCCCGTCGGGCCAGGTGACGCGCGCCGAACTGCTGCGCTCCAGCGGCAACGGCAAGCGCGATCAGGCGCTGCTGGCCGTACTGCAGGGCGTGCGCGGGCTCGATGCCCCGCCTTCCGGTTTCAAGTTCCCCCAAAAGATCACCGTCCGTGGCAGCCGTGGTTTCTGATCCGGCTTTCCCGAAGGAATGGAGTTTCCAGATGTTTTCGCTCACTCTTGACCGCACTGCACGGCGGCGTTCTGCTCAGCGTTTGGCCGGCCTTTCGGTGGCCGCCGTCGCGCTGTTCGCGTACGGTTCGGCCCTGGCGCAGGACACGGCGGGGGCGGCTCCCTCGGCAGCAGCTGCTACCGCACCGTCGGCAGACGCCATGACCAACCTTATCCGTCTGCTCGTGGCGCGCGGCACGCTCACCCAGGCTGATGGCGATGCCCTGCTGACGCAAGCGCAGGCCGAAGCTTCAAGGGCAGCCGCACCGCCGCCACCCCCGCCGGTAGCCGAAGGCGCGGTTCGCGTCTCGCGCGTGCCAGAAGCGGTGCGCCAGCAGATCCGCGATGAAATCCGCGGCGAGATCATGGCGCAGGCCGCGACCGAAGGCTGGGTGACCAAGGGCCAGGCCGCGCCGGAATGGACCAAGCGCGTCCGCGTGTACGGCGATGTGCGGGTGCGCTCGCAGTCCGACCTTTATTCGAAGGCGAATTCGAACACGATCCTCGATTTCGGGCGGATCACCGATCTGGGGCCGATCGATTATAACACCACGCCGTTCCTGCCCTTGCTCAACACGCGGGTGGACCGAGTGAACCGCCTGCGTATCCGCGCCCGGCTTGGCGTTGATGCCGCGATCATCAAGGGCGTGACCGCTCAGTTCATGCTCGGGACAGGCGACAACAACAGCCCGATCTCCGAGAACGCCAGCCTTGGCGGCGGTTTCGCCAAGCGCGAGATCTGGCTCGATCTGGCCAACTTCAAGGTCGAGCCGACCGATTGGTCGCGACTGCTGTTCGGGCGATTCAAGAACCCGTTCAATTCCAGCGAAATGCTCTACGACAACGATTTGCGTTTCGACGGCGTGGCCGCGCAGCTCCATTTCGACAAGCTGATGGGCGACAATTCGACCGTACAGCTGACGGGCGGCGCATTCCCGCTCGATTACGGTTCGCCCAACTTTCCCGATAACTCGCTGGTCAAGCAGAGCTATCCCTCGCGCTGGCTGCTGGCGGGCGAGCTGAAGCTCAAGGGCGTAGTGGCTGACGACGTCGAGGTCGAGGCGAGCGCAGGCTATCACCGCTTCACCAAGTTGCAGGGCCGGCTTTCGGCGCCGTGCAACCTCGATCAGACCGACGTCTGTTCGACCGACAACCTTTCCGCCCAGTTCCTGCGCAAGGGCAACACGCTGTTCGCGCTGCGCAACCTGACCGCCAACACCGCAGGTATCAGCCCGCAGCTGCTGGGCCTGAAGTTCGGTTACAATATGCTCGACTTCAACCTGGGCGTGCGCGTGCCGCTGAGCGATGACGTGCGTGTCGGCCTTGCCGGCAGCTATGT
The DNA here is from genome assembly GCA_027311705.1 of Novosphingobium sp. Taxonomy (GTDB): domain Bacteria; phylum Pseudomonadota; class Alphaproteobacteria; order Sphingomonadales; family Sphingomonadaceae; genus Novosphingobium. The sequence goes on from DAICYJ010000054.1 coordinate 25,040, forward strand.
GCGCAACATCGGCTTCCGCCGCCGCGACCTGTGCAGCGGCGAGATCGACACCGGCCTGTCCAACCTGATCCAGCCGGTCAACAACGTCACGGCCACCGGATCGGTGGGCTCGGTCTGCACCGCGACGACGCCGGCCACGTTCAACGGCGGTCGCAGCGCCTGGCGCGGTGAAGCGATGATCGGTACGCGCACGGCCGACAAGAAGAACTCGTGGAACTTCGGCCTCGAGTATCGTT
>DAICYJ010000063.1 GCA_027311705.1 Novosphingobium sp.
TCTCTTGCGGTGCGGAACGCGGCTCAAGGTATTCGAACACCTCGATATGGGTGTTGCCCAGCCGGCACATGAATTGCCGTGCCGCGCTGCCGGGCAATCCGACCACCGAATCGATGAACGGGTTGTCCTGCCATTCCATCGGCGCGCCCACTTCCACCCCGCCCAGAAGGTCGAGGTAGAATGTGCGCGCCTTGTCGAGATCGGGTACGGAAATCCCGATGTGGTGGATCCCCACCGCACGAATGCTTTCCGCCCCGATGCTCATAGCCATATCCTCAGAACTGCCAGATACTTAGAACTGAACGCGCTTGGTATAGCCGCCGTCCACGATCACGTTGGTGCCGGTGGTGTATGAAGATGCCGGGCTGGCGAGGAAAACGATCGTTTTCGCCACTTCTTCGGGACCGCCCCAGCGGCCCAACGCGAATTGTGCTTCGGTGGCGTCATAGAATTCGGGCGCAGCCGCCTTGATGGCTTCCCAGTTGCCGCCGGGGAACTTGATAGGGCCCGGCGAAACCGTGTTGACCCGAATGCCTTTGGGGCCCAGCGACTGGCTCAGCTGACCCGCATAGACAGCTACCGCGCCCTTCAGCGCGTTGTAGCCCTGCGGCACGATGAAGGTTTCGAACCCAGCAGTGGAAGACATCAACACAATCGATCCGGTGCTCGAAGCTTCCAGCAGGGGCTCCAGCGTTTCCGCGCCGATTACCGAACCCATCACGTCGTAATCGAACGACTTCTGCCAGTCGCCCGTTGCGCCCGCTCCAGACGTGGAGATCATCGGCACGAAAATATCGCAACCGCCCAGTTTCTCCGCCGCATCAGTAAGCCATGCGCGGTAGGCGTCATGTCCGTCCTCCATGTCGAACGCCGAACCCACCACCTTGCCGCCGTGCTTTTCCAGCGACGCGGCGGTTTCAGCCACCTGATCGGCATTGCGCGAGCAAAACGCCACGTCTGCGCCTTCGGCGGCGAACAGTTCGACGGTGGCACGGCCAATGCCGCGACTGCCGCCCGTGAGAATGACTTTCTTGCCCTTGAGTCCCAGATCCATGATGTCGTCCTCAATCCCGATGATTGCCGTGCCAAAATTGGCTTGCCGACACACTTGCCCTGCTCCCGCGCGCGCGGGCACTACCCTTTTGAACAGGAATTGCCGTCCACCACCCGTGATAGCTCTGCATCAGGATACTACGGGAGCAGGAAAATGACAGGACGCCTCGCCGGCAAGACGGCGATCATTCTCGGCGCGAGCAGCGCCGGCAACATGGGCCAGGTGATCGCGCAGCGGTTCATCGACGAAGGCGCGCAAGTTCTCGTTTCGGGGCGCAAGGCCGATGAGCTTGAGACGTTTGCCGCCGCCACCGGGTGCCAGTGGGCAACGTGCGACCTCACTGACGAAGCCAGCGTCAACGCGCTGGCCGATACGGCGGTCGACAAAATGGGCGGCATCGATATCGCCGTCAACGCCACCGGCTGGGGCCTGCTCAAGCCCTTCCTCGAAGTGACCCGCGCCGAACTGGACGCGATGACCGCGCTGCAGCTGGTCGGCCCGCACCAGTTCTTCCAGGCGATGGTGCGCAAGATGGCGCGCAGCATGGGCGGGCGCGGCGGTTCGATCCTGACGATCAGTTCCGCCACCGCGACCATCATGCTCAACGATCACGCGATCTACATGGGCACCAAGGCCGGCACCGATCACATCATCCGCTGCATCGCCAACGAATTCGGCAACGAGGGCATCCGCGCCAACTCGATCTCCCCCGGCCTCACCGACACGCCGATGAACGCCGATGCCAAGGAAGTGCCCGGCCTGTTCGAAGCCTTCCGCGCCGGCTACCCGCTCGGCCGCTGGGGCACATCGGAAGACATCGCCGCCGCCGCCGTGTTCCTCGCCAGCGACGAATGCTTCATGACCGGCGAAAACCTGCAGGTAAACGGCGGCCTCACCTTGCGCCGCAACCCCACGCGAGATGAAATCAACGCCTCGGTCGCCAAAGCGATGGGAGCAAACTGATGCTCGAAAACATGCCGCTTCGCCCGATCCTGATGGTTGCCGCCGTCACCATCACCCAGATCGCCGGCGTTACCCTGCTGGTCAAAACCGGCGGCTTCCGCGATCCCATGTGGACGGCGGCCTGCCTCGGTACTTACGTGGTGTCGCTGTTCCTGCTGGCGGAAACCTTGCGCCAGGGCATGGCGCTGTCGCTGCTGATGCCGATTCTGGCCGCACTGGTGCCGCTCGCCTCGATCGCCATCGCGGTCGTCTTCTTTCGCGAGCAAGCCTCGTGGATGAAGATCGGCCTGCTCTCCACCGCCTGCGTCCTGATCGGAGCAGCCGCCGCCGCCTGATCGCCAACCCTGCGCCCCACGCGAAAGCTGGGGCGCGGGCGGCTCAGTCCGACACCAGGTCCCGCACCGCCGCGCGCAGCATGTCCTTGCGCACCTTGCCGCTGGCCGTGCGCGGGAAATCGCCCACGAATTCGAAGCGTTCGGGGATCTTCTGCTTCGCCAGCCCACTGGCCACCACATGCGCCGCCAGCGCCGCCGCATCGGCATCGCTGCCCTCCAGCAGGATCACATAGGCGCACACACCCTCGCCCAGCCGCTCGTGCGGCATGGCCACAACGCTGGCTTCCTTCACCGCATCATGGGTGTGCAGCACGTCCTCGATCTCCTTGGCGGAAATGTTCTCGCCGCCCCGGATGATCAGGTCTTTCTTGCGACCCGTGATCGTCAGCGCGCCATCAGGCGTCATCACGCCCAGATCGCCGGTGCGGAAATAGCCATCCGTCGTGATCGCTTCGGCGGTCTGCTGCTGGTCGGCATAGCCCATCATCATTCCCGGCCCGCGCGCCAGAATCTCGCCCTCGCTGCCCACCGGCACGTCGCGGTCTTCCAGGTCGACGATGCGCACGTCGTAATCCACGACCTCGCCATCGGTGGTCGCCGCAAGATGCTCGTCACGCGGCCAGCCGAACGTCACCAGCGGCACTTCGGACGCACCGAACACCCGGAACGCCTTGCAGTTGGTGAACGCCGCATTGGCCGCCGGGATCAGGTCGGCCGGCACCGCCGCCCCGCCGCATGCGAAAAACCGGAACGAGGGGATGCCCGTCTCCGCCGCGCGCGCGGCTTCGGCCAGCTCGACCAGAAACGGTGTCGCCGCCACGGTGCCGACCAACTGGTATTCCTCGATCAGCCGCAGGGCCTCGCCTGCGTTCCACGCTTCCATCAGCACGGTGCGCGTGCCGCAGATCAGCGGTGCCTCCAGCCCGTTGGCATAGCCCGAAACGTGCGTGACCGGCGATGGCATCAGCGTCGCCTCGCCCGTCTCCAGCCCCCAGTGCGCCCCGCTTTCGCGCACGATGCGCTGGATCGTCACGTGGCTGTGCAGCACGCCCTTGGGCCGCCCGGTGGTGCCCGACGTATAAAGCACCATCTTCACCCCCAGCGGATCGACCGCAGGCCGTTCAAAGGCAAGCCCGCGCCCCTGCTCCACCAGCGCCGCGAAATCGTCCGGACCAGTCCCGCGCACCGTAAACACATGCTTGAGGCCAGGCAGAACCGCCTGACACCGCCGCGCCATCGCCGCATAATCGAACTTGCGATAGACCTCGGGCACAAAGATCGCGGAGGCGCGGCAATCGCCCAGCATCATCGTCACTTCATGGTCGCGATAGATCGGCACGATGGGATTGATGACGAAGCCACACATCGCCGCCGCCAGATTGATAACCGCCGCCTCACGCCAGTTCGGCGTCTGAAAGGCGATGACATCGCCCATCCGCAGGCCGCGTGCATAAAGCGAAGCGGACAGCGCCTCGGCCTCTTCGACCAGCTGCGCACGGGTATAGTGCCCCGTTCCGTCGATCATGCACACGAAATCGGGATCATCGCCCGCCCTCACATAAGCCTGATCGGCCACGGTGCAGCGGTCCCACGCATCGCCAGCAGCAAAGCGCGCCTGATGCGGAGCCGGAATTTCGAGCCACTCCCATGGCAAGCTCAGTTTTTCGTTCATCCTGCGCTTCTCCCGCGCCCGCGCGATTCCTCCAATTGGCGAAAAGGCGAGGCCGCGCACTATGTTGCCCAGTGGGGCATACCTGCCAAGTGTCACAGCTTGGCCGAAGCTTCGCTTGCAGGCATGGTCCCGCCGTAAACCCGGTACGGCGGGTATGGAGAGGCAACAAGACGATGGATCGTATCCAGCAGATTGGCGATGTCGCTGAAATCATGCGCGACTATGTCGAGAACAAGAAGACATTCCTGACCGACAGCACAATGCGCGTGCCCACCTCCAGCTATACCGATCCGGACCAGTGGAAGGCCGAGATGGAGCTGGTGTTCAAGCGCGTGCCGCTGATGCTCGCCTTCACCTCTGAACTGCCCAATGCCGGCGATTACAAGGCGATGGACGCAGTCGGCATGCCGATCCTGATCAATCGCGACAAGGCGGGCGTGGTCCGCGCTTTCCTCAACGTCTGCTCGCACCGCGGCGCGCCCGTCGCTGCCGACGGCCACGGCAATTGCCCGCGCTTCACCTGCAAGTACCACGGCTGGACCTATGGCGCCGATGGCAAGCTGATCGGCATTTCCGAAGCCAGCAAGTTCGGTGAAGTCGACAAGGCCGAGATGGGCCTGCGCGAGCTGCCGTGCCAGGAAAAGGCCGGCATGATCTTCGTCTGCCTCACCCCCAACGCCCCGATCGATGTCGACAAGTTCTACCGCGGCTTCCTCGCCGATTTCGAAGCGCTCGATTTCGCCAACTGGACCTATCTGGGCAGCCGCGTGATCCACGGCGCCAACTGGAAAGTCGCCTACGACGGCTATCTCGAAGGCTATCACTTCTCGTCGCTGCATCCCGAAACCATCTTCCCGCGCACGCCTTCGAACTGCATGCATTACGAAGGTTTCGGCCCGCACATCCGCATCGGTTTCCCCCAGCACCGCATTGCCGAGGCGCTGAAGGACGTCCCCCGCGATGAATGGGGCACGCAGGAAAACAACGGCTTCGATTTCGTGCGGATCATGTTTCCCAACGTCTCGGCCTTCATCGCGCCCGAAATCACCCAGGTCGCGCAGCTGTTCCCCGGGCCGACGCCGGGCGAAAACCGCACCGTGCTCAACTACCTGCGCCGCGAACCCATCCGCGACGAGGAAGACCGCGCCGCCGTCGAAGCATCGATGAACTTCTTCCGCGATGTCACGTATCAGGAAGACTACGTCATCGGCCTCGAAATCCAGAAGGGCCTCGAAACCGGCGCGCATGACGAGCTGACCTTCGGCCGCAACGAACGCGGCAACCAGTACTTCCACGAATGGCTGAACTGGTACCTGCAGGACGATGCCGACCTGCCAGAGCCGGAAATGTGATCGGAACGGGCGCATGAACCCGATATCATTGGCGTCGGGCGTCGTGCCCGAATTCGGCCCTGTCGACACCATCGAGGCCGCAGCAGCAGCCGGGTTCGACATGGTCGGGCTGTGGGTCGATCCGGCGGAATGGACCGCCGCCCACACCCGCGATGCCCGCGCTGCGCTCGCCGCCACCGGCTTGCCGCTGCTCGATGTCGAGGTCATCTGGATCAAGCCCGACGCCGCGATGGACGATTACCGCAAGGTGATCGACGTCGGCGCGGAACTGGGCGCGAAGAACGTGCTGTGCGTCTCGTCCGATCCGGACCACGCCCGCACGGCGGACGTGCTGGCCAGCCTCTGCCGCCACGCCGAAGACTCCGCCATCCGCGTCGCGCTCGAATTCGGCATCTTTACCGAGGTAAAGAACCTCACGCAGGCCCAGGCCGTTCTCGACCGCTTCGACCACCCGCTGCGCGCCTTGCTGATCGACCCCATCCATGTCGACCGGTCGGGCACGTCCATCGCCGATATCGCCAAGATCGATCCCGGCCTGCTGCCCTATGCCCAATTCTGCGATGCCCCCGCCGAACGCCCTGATCCCGCCGATTTCGGCGCGGTGATCCGCGACGCCATCGATTTGCGCGAACAATGCGGCGAAGGCGCGCTGCCCTTGGCCGAACTCTACCAAGCGCTACCACCCGGCATTCCGCTCGCCATCGAACTGCGCAGCCTCGCCTTGCGCGAAGCCTTCCCCCACCCCGCCCTGCGCGCCAGCGCGGTCGCCGACGCCACCCGCCGCTGGCTGGAGGCTTACGCATGACCGTCACGCTGGTCACCCTGCTCAAGCGCCGCGAAGGCATGAGCAAGCCCGACTTCATCGCCTATTACGAAAGCAAGCACCGCCTGATCGGCGAGAAGGTCCTCGGCGGCTACGCCACCCGCTACACCCGCCGCCACCTGCACCCGATGGACGGCACGGATGCGGACCACGATTTCGACGTGGTGCTGGAAATCGACTTCCCCGACCAAGCCACCTGCGACGCCTGCTTCGCGGCGATGGCGGACCCGGAGGTAATGCGCGAGATCGTCGAGGACGAGGAACGCCTGTTCGACCGGTCGAGGATGCGGACGTATACGGTGGAAGAACGGGTCTCGATGCTGCCCAACGTGGGGTGAGGTTAGCCTCGCGCGTGTTCGACGGGGGCATTGCTCAGTACCGCGTACTCACCCTATACTGCGAAAATGAGCCACTTGAACCGCCTGGCGGGATATCGCTTCGGTCTTCCTGCGGCTACTGCCACCACGGTTGTCAGCGGGTGCATTGTAGCCTTCATTGCCGTTCGGTCTGGTGGCTCGAAAGTATATTTCGAACCCGCGCCGACCTGCATGTTTCGCGGAGGCCCGAGATCGGGTCAAATTGCCGATCTGGCAATGAACTGTCCGGATGATTTCCGTGCTGCTATAATTACTTTCGCAGGCTTCTTGCTTATACTTGCAACATTGTTCGCTGGACAGCAATGTTCTGTTGTCGAGGCCACAAAGCACAACCGCACCCCCTTGTTCTTCCTATTGCTCCTCACGGGCCTTGCTGCTGGAATAGGGTATTTGGTCGGCACCTATGTATCGGAGTATTTCGGCGGGAAGGGTATTTTGAATCCAGCCTACGTCGTCGGGCTGCCCTTACTGCTCATGCTCATTCATGTGCCGCGGAAAATTGGCTTTCTCCTCGCTATCCCCGCCGCCGTATTAGGCTTCGCCAGCTTAATAGTGCTTTCTGCAATTTCAGGTTTCCCGTTGGACTGAGTACTATTCTGAGCCCCAAATTGCGCTGTGCACAGCGCCATGGCTGTCACGCCGCACTGGCCAACCGGTCGACCGGTCGACCCTGATGTCCGCTTCATGCGAACGCACCAAGGCAAGCTGATGCGCCGTCTGCATCCGCAGCAGCGTATCCGCGCTCACCCCGAAGGCCTTTTCGAACCGGATCGCCATGTCGGCCGAAAGGCTGGCATGGCCATTGAGCAAGGTGCTCAGCGCCTGCCGCGATACGCCGAAATGCTCGGCCAGCGCCTTCACGCTCAATCCCGCAGGATCGACCACCTCGGTCTTCAGCCAGTCACCGGCATGAACGGCAAGCGACGGATGCATCTTAAGCGCCATGATAGTCCTCCAGATCCATATCCACCAACGCACCGTCCGCACGATAGCCTGACCGACGCGCTTTGACGACGGGGCTGATGCAAATGCAGACGCCGAACCCCCACTCCCAACCCCTCCCCAGCGGGGAGGGGAGCGAGACTTGCGAAACGAAGTGCAGTTAGTTGCAGCGGGGTGGGGGTTCGGCGCTGACGGTCGCATATGCCGTCAGCACCATGTGAGGCGTCCATGACCCATCACCCTCGACCTGACGGTCAACCCAGCACTTTCCTACACGCCCAGCCGCTGTCATGAAGCGCCAAAGCTCTTTGACATTGTGCGAAACCCAGGCGTTTCCGCCATTTCGGAAAGTCACACCGTTTCCCGGTAAGCATCTGAACCAGAACCTGAAACCGTGAAGTAAACACGGCCAATCTGCGTCAACCGCGGCACCCCGGACTTGACTCGAGGTCCAGCAAGTCTCGCTCCTTTCCCCGGCGGGGAGGGGCTGGGGGTTGGGGTTCGACGCCAGCATTTACACTCGGCCCAATCGCCCAAACAAAAGGGGAGGGGAATTGCTCCCCCTCCCCTTCTCCCTCATCAAGAGCCGGCGCTTACGCCAGATGCATGATCCTGTATTCGCGGCGCGTATAAACCCACGTGCCGTCGATCTTCTTCAGCTTGTCGTCATACCGCCCACGCACCCGCAGGGTCTTGCCGCTGGCCGGGTCGTCGAAGATTTCGGAGGTGTAGGCAACCGCCGTCGCCTCATCCCCCACGACTTCGATCGATCCGGGCGTCACGGCATAGATCATCGGCTTGGTATTGTTGTCGAGGCCATAGACCTTCATCGATTCCACCCAGCCGGCAACGATGGCGGGCTTGCCGTCGAACCCTTCGAGATCGGGCCATTCGGGCAGCGCCCAGAAGGCATCGTCCGCCCAGGTGCTGCCCCACAGTTCGGCGTCGCGCGTCATCACGCCGTGGGCGTAGGTTTCCATCACTTCGCGGATGAGGATGCGATCCTCCAGCGGTCCGGTAAACGGCATTGTCGGCTCCTTACCAGGCGTGGGGTTCGCCGTTCCATTTGAAGAAATCGCCGGTGTTCTCGATCGACCAGTTGGCGGCGAGCTTGCGGATGCCCGATGCGCTTTCTTCGGTGGTGATCTCGGCATCCGGCCCGCCCATGTCGGTCTGCACCCAGCCCGGATGGATCGTGCCGACCACGATGCCGCGATCCTTCAGGTCGATGGCGACCGAACGCATCATGCGGTTCAGCGCGGCCTTGGCAGCGCCATAGGCATAGTATCCGCCATAGGGCCAGGTCGACGCAGCCAGCTGGCTGGAAAAGCTGATGACTTTCGAGCCGGAATGCAGGCGCGGCAGGAACGCCTGCAACACGCGCAGCGGGCCTTTGACCATGATGTTGAACGCTTCGTCCCAGCCATCCCAATCGGCGGATACGAGTTCGTCGCCCACCGGCCCGGTAACGCCCGCCACATTATACAGCACGTCGATCTGTTCGCTGCCGGTATCGGCCGCACCCGCCTTGACCGAGGCATCGTCCGCCACGTCGAGGATGTGCACGGTCACCTTGCCGTCCGATGCCGCTGCCAGCGCGTCCAGCGCGTCCGAAGGCTTGCGCACCAGCGCAAACACGCGGTCACCCGCTTCGGAATACTGCTTCACCAGTTCCAGCCCGATGCCGCGTGCGGCACCTGCGATTGCGATGTTCGCCATTCTTATTGTCTCCCTTCGATCCAGTCGTTCAGCACTTCGTGGAAGAAGCGCACCCGTGTTTCCTGCGCTGACAGATAAGCGTCGGAATATCCGCGCGAATGCATTCCGGCCTGCATGCCTTCGGCCAGTTCCATGTCCTGATAAACTATCTGTCCGGCCAGTTCGGGAATGCCGCGCCCGCCATCGAAATCGCGGTGTTCGCACACCTCCACTTCCTTCAGCGGCTTCGGCCCGGCCATGATCGATTCGACCGTGTCCTGCCCTTCCACCGGAAAGGCCATGCACCACAGGTCGAAATAGCACTTTTCGGGGTCTTCCGGATGCGGTTCGCTGCGGAAGAAGATCAGGTTATCGGGCAGGAAGCTGATGGTCACGTTGGGGAAGATCACCGTGTGCGGGCTGTCGGTGATTTCCTCGTCGTCCATGTGCTCGTAATGCACATAGCCGCGCTCCTTCCACAGCTTGCGCTTGGCCGCCTTCAGGTCGAGCCAGCCCTGCATCGCCATGTCTTCGTACGATGCGTACTTCGTGGGATCGATGTCCCACTGGCGCAGGATATATTCGAACGGATGCTGCACGCCATCGGGCAGGCGGTCCGACAGCGAGGGGCGCATCGGCTGCACCGTGCGGCCATGACCCTTGGGCCACATCTCGTGCCGCGCGGTGTCGACATCCTGATCGATCCACGGCGGCACTTGGGGATGCGCGGTGCGGGTGTGGTAGCTTTCCGAAAAGTTGTCGGTCACGAACTTCCAGTTGGCATCGATCTTGATCCGGTACCACGCCACGCGCACCGCCGTGTCCATCGGATAGTTCTTGAACACCGCCGGCATGGGTTCAAGGTAATCGAGCAGCGCCGGACCATCCGGATCCATCGAATACCACACGAAGCCGCCCCACGTATCGCAGCGCAGTCCCTTCAGGCTCAGCTTGCCGCACGGGTCGCCTTGGGGAAAATCTTCGCCATCCTGCGCGAACTGCAGCACCCCATCCTTGCCCCAGCGCCAGCCGTGGTACGGGCAGGTGATCGCCTCCAGCGACGAGCTTTCGTTCACCATGCGCATCCCGCGATGGCGGCACGAATTGTAGAAAGCGCGGATCGATCCATCATCCTGCCGGATGCAGATCACCGATTCCTTCATGAACGTGTGGACCAGAAAATCGCCGGCATCGGGAATTTCGGCGGTGCGTCCGGCAACGTGCCAGATGCGCGTCCACATCCCGTCCCATTCCTTCCGGGCGAATTCGCGGCTGAAATACTGGTCGCCGGTGATGGGATCGCCGCGCAAGTTGGCGGCATCGCGCCCGTTCATCGGGGGCAGGCCGGTAGTTGCCTCGTTCATGGTGTTCTCTCCCGCGCGAATCCGGCGCCTTGATCCTGCGCCGTTTGCATGTCGCGATAGTGGCGCGTACTGCCCTTGCAGGGCACCTGACATTAAGACGAGATTTCCGGCACCTTCGCCGGTTTTCTTGCGGGTCAGCCGATCAAGCGGCGTAGAGCCCCACCAGCACGCGCGAAATCAGCGCGTTGATCTGCCCGATGCGCTCCGCGCCCATCACCGAACCCTGCAACAACATGCCCATGTGCGCCGCGATCACGAAATCGTTGGCCAGCTTCATCGCTTCCCATTGCGATCGCCATTGCGGAAACGATTCGATCATCTCGCTGGTCCACACGTCGTCATACCGACGCGCGGCGGGTTCGAAGAACTGGTGCAGTTCGGCATCGGTGCGCGCGGCGACTGCCAGTTCCAGATAGGCCGCATATTCGCGCGTCTGCACGCTGCGCCAGTGGGCCGCCGTGGCGATCTCGACCAGCTTGTCCTCGCCGCCCCGCCCCACTTCGGCCAGATAATCTTCGAGGAACAGCCGCATTCGTTCATAGAACACGTGGTCGATTACCGCCGTCACCATGTCGATCCGGGTGGCAAAGTGGTGGTGCATGGCGCCGCGCGAAACGCCCGTCCGCTCGGCCACCTGCTGCGTCGTCAGCCCGCTGTACCCGCCTTCGACCAGACAATCGATTGCCGCATCGATCAACCGCTGGCGGGTGCGTGCGCTTTTCTGCTGCTGCCAGCGCACCGGCTCGCCGGTCACTCCCGCCGGCAGCATCGCCGCCAGCATCCGCTTCTGCATGGTGGAACCGCTCAATCGCATTCTCCGTGTGTGCCGCATCTCGCATTACGACGCGCCTAAACAAAAGCCCAGTATCGCCCGCAAGGACACCGCTGCATAAAAACCGGCAACATCGCCGGTTATAGTCGGCGATCGCGGGGCGGGCCGCTCCATCTATGCGGTCAAAAACAACGAAATGCGGTCCGCGTGGCCGACATTGGAGGGGATGGACATGATTGGGCACAAAAGCATGCGCTTGCTTGGCGGGATTTCGATCCTCGCGATGAGCACTGTTCCGGCATTCGCGGAAGACCAGGCCGCAGCCGAAGTCGCCGACACTGGCGGCATCCAGGAAATCGTCGTCACCGCGCAAAAGCGGGCGGAAAAGCTGCAGGACGTGCCGATCTCGGTCGCTGCTGTCGGCGGCGCGCAGCTCGAAGCACTGCACGCGGTCGATCTTCAGGCATTGCAGGGTTCTGTCCCCAACGTGGAAATCGGCACCTTTTCCAACACGCCGAACACCGCCGTCTTCACCATTCGCGGCATCGGGGTGATCGAACCCGATCCTTATGCCGGCAACACCGTGGGCATCGTCACCGATGGCGTGCCCCAGTACTTCTCGATGGGCGCGCTGCTCGATCTGTTTGACGTGGAACGCATCGAAATCCTGCGCGGCCCGCAAGGCACGCTGTTTGGTGCGAACACCACCGGCGGTGTGGTCAACGTGGTCAACGCGCAGCCCGAACTCGGCAAGCTGGGCGGCAAGTTCAACGCCAGCTATGGCAACTACAAGCATCTGACTGTGGGCGGCGTGCTCAATGCGCCGCTCGGCGATGGGCTCGCCCTGCGTGTCGGTGTCAACCACGATCAACGTGATGGATACATCACCAACGTCGTCAACGGCAGCGACATGGGTCGCCGCGACGTCACCATTTTCCGCGGCGCACTGCGCTATCAGTCGGGCGATTTCGAAGCCACTCTGGCCGGCGAATACGACTTGGCGCGCAACGGTTCGCCAATCGTCGTCGCGGGCGATCTTCCGGGCGAAGCGGAGTTCGTGCCCGCCGGTTTCCAGGGCATGTACCGTTCACCCTGCCTTCCCGCCGGCAGCCCGTGCAACGCACCCGACAAATATTTTTCCGCGCAGGACGGCGGCGTCAACGGCGATCTTCCCGATCTGTCGAACATGGATACCTATCGCGGCAACCTGACGATGAAGCTGTCGAACAGCCCCATCGGCGACATCACCTCGATCACCGGCTACAAGCACTTCAAGCTGTTCGAGTTTACCGATCAGGACGGCACGCCCGTTCCCCTGATCGATACCAAGCGCGGCACCCAGGGCTGGCAGTTCAGCCAGGAACTTCGCACCGATGTGAAGCTGGGCAATATCGGTAACATCACGCTGGGCGGGTTCTACCTGAAGGATCATTACGATCACTATCAGAACCTGCGCATCAACTTCGCCGGCGGCGCAACCTACAATCCGGACGGCACCTACAGCCTTGGCCTGCCGGGCCTTTTCCAGAAGAACCTTCAGGATCAGGACAACCACTCGATCTCCGCCTTCGCGCAGAGCTTCATCAACATCAGCGACAAGCTGCGCTTTCAGGCCGGCATCCGCTACACGCATGAAAAGACCAGCATGCTGGCATCGACCGAAACGCGGCTCGATGCGGGCACGTTCAGTGCGATTACCGGCGGCACGGGAACACCGGCAATCGCCGATCTCGATGGCGCCAACACCGTGCCCTTCGGCGCTGGTCTGGTAAACCCGCCGCGCGGCACGCGGACCTGGAACAACGTCGGCTGGAAGCTGGGCCTTGATTACAAGGTCACCAACGACGTCCTGCTCTATGGCTACTGGGCGCGCGGCTTCAAATCAGGCGGTTACACCGGCCGCATCGGCATCGCCGCCGACCTTGGCCCGTACAATCCGGAAAAGGTCGATACGTTCGAAGTGGGCCTGAAGACCGAATTGTTCGATCGCCACGTGCGGTTCAACCTCGCCGGCTTCTACACCAACTACCGCGACATGCAGCTGGCGCTGATCTACTTCCTCGGCAGCGGCGCAAACTTGACGCAAGGCAACACCATCCTCAACGCGGCAGGCTCGCACATCAAGGGCTTCGAAAGCGAGCTGACGATCGCACCGGTCAAGGGCCTGACGATCAATGGCGCGCTGGCCTATCTCGACGCCAAGTACTCCAATTTCCTGTTCCCGCTGGCGGGCGGCGGCACTCTCGATCTCAAGAATCAGCGCTTGCAGAATGCTCCCAAGTGGACCGGCTCGGCCGGCATTGCCTACGAGTTCCCGCTGGGTGGCGATCTGATGGCACGGGCATCGTCGACGCTTAACTACACCGGCGAGAAGTTGCTGACGTCGATCGTCAATACCGCGCGTGCCACCATCCGCCCGCAGACCGTGGTCAACGCCAACTTCGATGTGAAGGTTGGCGAGCACTACACCGTGGGCCTGTGGGCGACCAACCTTCTCGACAGCCGCTACATCAATTCGGTGTTCGATTCGCCGGGCACCATCGGCCTGACGAACTATGCGCAGCCACGCATGTTTGGCGCGTCGTTCAAGGCGAGTTACTGAGCCTCCCTGACCCCGGCCGATCATTCGGCCGGGGTTCTTTTTTGACGAAGGGAGTTCCATGATTTCCCCGCACGATCTTGCCGCCCGCGCCGCCATCTGCAACGTGCTGGCGCTGCACAGTCGCGGTGTCGACCGTGCCGATGCCGCCCTGCTGGGTGCCGCCTATCATCCTGATGCGACCGTCGATTACGGCTTTTTCGCGGGCGATGCCGCCACGCTCGTTGCCATTCTGGCCGAAGCGCAGAAAACCACGCCGCCCACGTTGCACCGCACCTGCAACATGTGGGTGAAGGTCGCCGGCGACCGGGCCGTCGCCGAATCCTATGTGATTGCCTATGTCGAGGAAGCCGATCTCCAACGCACGGTGCTGGGCCGCTATCTCGATCGACTGTCATGCGTCGATGGCGATTGGCGCATCGCGCACCGCCACTATGTGATCGAAGGCAACATGAACCGCGCCAGCACTGTTTCGCGCGGAGATGGCGCGACGGATCTCGCCCATTATGTCGCGCAAGGGGCCAAGCAGGCCGCCGATCCGGGCCGCGCCCTGCTCTCGCTCTATGCCGCCGAAATCGCCGCCAGCTCCAAAGGAACAACGGCCATGACCAGCCCTTCCGATACCGCACTTGCCAACGCCCTCGCGAGGGCTGAAATCCACGACCTGTGCATGGCCTATGGCCGGGGAGTGGACCGCGCCGACGAAGCCCTCCTGCGATCGATTTTCAGCGACGATTCGGTGGTCATCAGCGGCGTCATCAACGGCAGCGGCGCCGAATTCGCAGAGCAGATCTGCGTGTTCGTGCAGACCCAGATCGACTTGTGCTTCCACTCGGTCGCCAACGAATGGGTAGAGATCGATGGCGATAACGCCGTGGGCGAACACTATGCGCTCGCCCACATGGTCGCCGGTGGCAATGACGTGATGACCGGCGGCCGCTATCTCGACCGGTACGTTAAGCGCGACGGCAAATGGCTGATCCGCAACCGCACATTCGTTGCCGACTGGAATACGTCGCACCCTTCGTCGCTTGAGCGCGGCGGCTTCTACGAAGCGCTGAAAACCTGGGGCAGCTTTGGCAAGGCCGACCCGGTCTATGCCCATTGGGCCAGCCTGGGAGAGTAACCGATGACTGTCATCCCAGCGCACGTCCCCGCCAGCCATGTCGTCGATGTCGATGTCTATCTGCCGCCGCTGATCGAGGAACTGGGTTTCCACCGTGCCTGGGCCAAGCTGCAGGCGGATAACCCGTCGGTGGTGTGGACACCGCGCAACGAAGGCCACTGGATCGCGCTTTCAGGTGAGGCGCTGCAACAGGTGCAGTCCGATCCGCAGCGCTTTTCCTCGCGCGTGATCGTGGTGCCAAAGTCGATTGGCGAAGGCCACGGACTGATCCCGACCACGATCGATCCGCCGGAGCACCGCCCCTATCGCGCACTGCTCAACGCAAGGCTCAACCCCGGCACGGTGCGCGGTATCGGCGAAACCATCCGCCATACCGCGATCGACCTGATCGAGCAGGTGCGCGCCAACGGCCACTGCAATTTCACCACGCACTATGCCGAGGTGTTCCCGGTGCGCGTGTTCCTGGCGATGGTGAACCTGCCGGAAGCCGACGCGGACAAGATCCGCCACTGGGCCGCCTGCATGACCCGGCCGGGCATGCCGATGACCTTCGACGAAGGAAAGCAGGCGTTCTTCGACTACCTCGGCCCGGTGGTGGAGGAGCGCCAAGCGCATCCCGGCGAAGACATGCTCAGCCAGATGATCACGGCCGACATGGGTGGCCGCACGCTGTCGCGCGACGAAGCCGTCAGCGTGTGCACGCAAGTGCTGATCGCCGGGGTGGATACGGTGGTCAATTTCCTCGGCTTCATCTTGGTCGAACTCGCAGAAGATCCCGCCTTGCGCCGCGAACTCGCCGCGATGGGCGAAAACCTTACACCTGCGGTCAACGAACTGTTCCGCCGCTTTGGCCTTGTCACCATCGGGCGCGAGGTACGTGACGACATTGAATTCCACGGCGTGGCGCTGAAAGCGGGCGACATGATCTGCATTCCCACCGTCGTGCACGGCATCGATCCGGCGCAGAATGCCGATCCGCTGGCCATCGACTTCACCCGCCGCCGTGCCCCGCATTCGGGCTTTGGCAGCGGGCCGCACATGTGCCCGGGGCAGGAACTGGCGCGCAAGGAAGTGGCGATCACGCTGGAGGAATGGCTGCGCCGCATTCCCGATTTCGAACTGGCACCCGACGCCGATCTTTCGCCCGTGCCGGGCATTGTCGGCGCGCTGAAGCGTGTCAGCCTGCAATGGCCCGTCTGAAACCAAGGCTTCTGAAAACCACATAAGGAAATACAGACATGGGCAAGATGGATGGCAAGGTCGCGCTGGTGACTGGCGGGGCTTCGGGCCTTGGCGCGGAAGACGCGCGCGTGCTGGCGCGCGAAGGCGCAAAGGTCGTCATCACCGACATGAACGCCGCGCTGGGCGAAGAGGTTGCCGCATCGATCCCCGGCTGCCTGTTCCTGCAACACGACGTGCGCGACGAGGCGCGCTGGGCCGAAGTGGTCGCCGAAACGATCAGCCGGTTCGGCCGGCTCGATACGCTGGTCAATAACGCGGGCCTTGTCCGCTTTGGCACGGTCGAGGCCTTGCCCTACGACGATTTCCGCCTGCAGATGGACGTGATGGTCGGCGGTGCGTTCCTGGGCTGCAAGGCCGCGATCCCGCACATGAGCAAGGACGGTTCGGGCTCGATCATCAACATGGCCTCGGTCGCGGCGCTGAAGGGCATCAGCTCGATCCCGGCCTATACCGCCGCCAAGGCCGGTCTCATCGCGATGACCCGGTCGATCGCGGTGCATTGCCGCGAACAGGGCCACCGCATCCGGGTGAACACCATCGCGCCGGGCGGTATCGTCACCCCGATGACCGCGCAGGCGCTGGCCGAATTGCCGCAGGATGCGGCGGGGCTCGACCAGATCCAGAACCACGGCATGGGCCAGCCGATCGATATCGCCAACATGGTGCTTTACCTCGCCTGCGACGATGGCCGCCACATCACCGGCACCAACATCACCATCGACAACGGCGAAACGATGGCGTGAATCCAAGCACCGGCGCGCGGCCGCCGCGCTCCGGTGCGCCTAGTGAATGCGATAGGTTGAGGCGAATCGACAGAGCGCGCATAAAACCGGCAATGGTGCCTGTTTTAATGAAGCACCAGCAATGGAGAGGTTCCCATGCTCGATGCCATCGTGGATCACGGCCTGCCGACCCCGCATGACGAGGCCGATCTCGCCACCCTGCGCTGCCCGGATGCGCCCAGCGTGCAATCCATCGTCGCAAACGACGCCCTGCCGCCGCCGGCCGTGCTCACTTTCGAACAGCCCAGCTACCTCGGCAGCGAACCCGTCTCCGTCGCTCGCTATTTCGATCAGTCCATCTTCGACGCCGAAATCGAGAAGATCTGGAAGAAGACCTGGCAATGGGTCTGCCGCGAGGATCACATTCCCGAACCCGGCGATTTCTACACCTACGAAGTCGCGCACCTCTCGTACGTCGTGGTGCGCCAGCAGGATATGAGCGTCAAAGGCTTCGTCAATTCCTGCCTCCATCGCTCCACAAAGTTCAAGCGCGGGGAAGGCGTCGGTTCGGGCGACAACCTGCGCTGTCCCTACCACGGCTGGACGTGGGACAACGACGGCAGCCTGAAATCCGTGCCCTGCGCCTGGGATTTCGCGCATGTCGACCCGGCGAAAACAGGCCTTCCCGAAGTGCGCATCGGCCACTGGGGCGGCTTCGTGTTCCTCAATCCCGCTCAGGATGGGCCCAGCCTCGAAGAATTCCTTGCCCCGCTGCCCGATCATTTCAAGGATTGGGACATCGCCAACCGCCACGTCTCGGTCCATGTCGCCAAGGAATTACCCTGCAATTGGAAGACCGCGCAGGAAGCCTTCCTCGAATCCTACCACGTGCTCGAAACCCACCCGCAACTGCTGAAGGGCGTGGGCGATGCCAACGTGCAGTATGATTGCCATTCGGATCACGTGACCCGCTTCTATGCCGCCAGCGGCATCAATTCCCCGCACCTCGCCAGGCCGCTCAGCGAGCAGGAATTGCTGCAAACGATGATCCTCGGCGATACCGATTCGCGCGACGACACGCTGGTCGTCGGCGAAGGCGAAACAGCCCGCACGGTGATGGCGCGCAATCTGCGTAAACTGATGGGCGAACAGTTCGACGCCGATCTCTCGCAGGTTTCCGACAGCGAGATGATCGACACCATCGAATACCACGTGTTCCCCAACATGGTGCTGTTCCCCGGCATCTCGCTGCCGATGGCCTATCGCTTCCGCCCGATCGGCACCGATCCCAATCGCACCCTGTTCGAAATCCTGTTCCTGCGCCCCAACCCGGCATCGGGCGAAGCACCTGAACCACCCGAACCCTATCGCGTGGCCGAAAACGAATCCTATGCCTCCGCGCCCGGTTTCGATGCCGGCATGGGCCATGTCTACGATCAGGATACCGACAACCTGCGGTCGCAGCAGGCCGGTTTCCGCGCCAGCGCCACCGGCGTGCAGAACCTTGGAAACTATCAGGAAGCGCGCATCCGCCACTTCCAGATGGTGGTCGACAAATACCTCGCGGCAGAAGGCTGAACCGATGGCATTCAATCTCGAAGCCGAAGTGCGCGATCTGTGCGCGCGGCGCGATATCCACGATGCGCTGTGCCGCTATATGCGCGGGCAGGACCGGCTCGACCCGGTGCTGCATCGTTCAGCCTTCCACGATGATGCGTGGGTGGACTGCGGATTGATGAACGGCACGGCCGATGAATTCGTCGCTTTCGCGCAAGGATTTCTCGCCGATCTGGAAGGCAGCCAGCACATCATCGGGCAGGACCAGATCAGCGTGAACGGCGACGCGGCTTCAGGCGAAGTCTATTTCTACGCGTGGCACCGGCTGATCGAGGACGGCGCGCCGAAGGACCTCAGCGTCGCCGGCCGATATGTCGATGAATACACCTGCAAGAATGGCGAGTGGCGCATCAGCCGCCGGCGGGAGATAGTGGACTGGGCAAGAACTGACGATGCGGCCGACGCGTTCCTTTCCGGGAATACGCTGGTCCGCCCCGGCAGACGGGGGACGGATTTCAGCCAGACACGAGACTGGCCGGTCTGACCCGCACACGAGAGGATTCCTGAACATGACCGCCGAACAGCCAAGGTCGCGCTACTCCGCCGAATTCGACGTCGACGTGCGTGGCGACACCATCACCGCCGATCGCTATATCTCGCGCGATTGGATGGCGCTGGAGAACAAGCACCTGTGGCCCAAGGTGTGGCATCTGGGCGGCGTGCTGGCCGATCTGGAGGAAGAAGGCGACTTCATCCGCCACAATTTCGGCAAGGAATCGGTGGTCATGATCCGTCAGCAAGATGGGTCGGTGAAGGCGTTCTACAACACCTGCCCGCACCGCGGTAACCGGCTGGTGCTGGGCGATGCGGGCTCCACCCCGCGCATCACCTGCGGCTATCACGGCTGGCAGTTCGATCCCGATGGCACGCTGGTGCACGTGCAGGATCCGCATGATTTCGAAGGCGGCGACCCTTGCGGCAAGGTGAAGCTTTCCGAACTGCGCTGCGACACCTGGGGCCCGTTCGTGTTCTGGTGCATGGACGACGATGTCGCCCCGCTGCAGGAATGGCTCGCCCCCTTCCCCGAACGGTTGAAAGGCTACAAGCTCGAAAACTGGGTGCGCGTGTTCAACGTCTCGGCCGAAGCTGACTTCAATTGGAAGATCATCCGCGACAATTTCAACGAGAGCTACCACCTCCCCACGATCCACCCGGAACTCGCCACCTTCATCAACGACGGCCTGCCGACCACGCTGTTCGAGATGTACGAGACCGGCCACAATTCGATGTGGATGATCGGCCACCAGGCCACCACCCGCAAGGATTACGAAAGCGGTGACGTGCCGCCCGGCCTCTACGAAGCGGCTGAGGCATGGGGCATCGATCCCAAGGAATATCGCGGCCGCACCGGCGCCATCCGCGAGGCAGTGATCAAGGCGAAGCGCGAACTGGGCGCATCGCGCGGCTATAACTACGACAGCATGACCGATCAGCAGCTGGTGGATTACTTCCACTGCACGCTGTTTCCCAACCTGACGATCACGATGTCGCCCGAACAGTGCCAGATCCTGCGCACCGAACCGCACCCGACCGATCCTGAAAAGTGCGTGTTCCAGCACTGGTGCCTCTATCCGCCGGTCGAAGGGATGACCGAAATCGACACCCCCGTCGGCCGTGCGCCGTTCCGACACGATGCCATCCACCGCCACTCGGTTTACGGAGATGGCGTTTCAGTAGGCTATGTCGCCGATCAGGATCTGTCGATCGGCACCACGCAGCAGCAGGGCCTCAATTCGCGCGGCTTCAAGGGCTGCCACCTGCCCGGCCAGGAAAAACGCGTGCAGCGGTTCCATGAACTGCTGAACGATATGGTTCAGGGCAAGAACTGATGGCCACCTCAACCACTCTGGCTTCCCCCGCCGGCATCGCGGTCACGCCCGGCCAAATCGGCCCACACCTGATGCAGGCCGCCTTCATCGTAGACGACGTTGAGGCGGCAGCGCGGGCGTGGATTGCCACGACCGGCATCGGCCCGTTCTTCATCGTGCCCCACATTCAGCTGGCCGAAGCGACCTATCGCGGTGCGCCTTCGACCGGCCTCGATTTCTCGGTCGCGCTGGCGCAATCGGGCGGGACGCAGATCGAGCTGATCCAGCAGCACTGCGACAACCCCAGCGCCTATCGCGACACCATCGCCAAGGGCGAGCAGGGCTTCCACCACTTCTGCATCTATACCGGCGAATACGACGCCACCCGCCAGCGCTATATTGATCAGGGCTTTGTCAGCGCCATCGACGGCAAGTTCGGCGACATGCGCTTTTGCTACGTCGACACTTCGGCGGCGCTGGGCTGCATGATCGAGATCGTGGAGCAGGACGAAGTCGAGACCGCCGCCTTCACCCGCATCGCCGAAGCCGCGCTCGATTGGGACGGCGTGACCGATCCGATCCGTCCGCTGTTCCCGTAATAGCCATACAGTCCGCCGACCGCAGCAGCGGCGGCGTGAGAGGACCTGAAACCACATGACCAGTTGCCCGATCGAAGACCGCCTCGCGATCCAGGATCTGATGATCGCCTATGCCCATGCGGTCGATTCGATGAACGATATCGACGCCGTGTGCGACGTGTTCACCGAAGACGCGGTGTTCGATCTTTCGGGCATCGGCCTCGCGGCGCTGGAAGGCCACGACGGCATTCGCGGCTTCTTCACCAATGTGTTCGGCGCCATGGCCAACCACGCGCATTACCTCACCAACTTCGCGGTGACGGCCTACGACGGCGATACCGCGTCGATGCGCGCCTATGTGATCGGCATGGGCGTGGGTAAGGATGGCCGCGCGGTAACGGTGAATGGGCGCTATTTCTTCAACGTGCGCCGCACTTCGGCAGGCTGGAAGGCCACCCGATATACCATGGATTTCCTGATGCCGCTCAGCGGTACGCTGGATAATGCCAAGTAATCTGCCAGCGATTTTTTTCTGAATTCAAATAGATAAACATAAAAGACCGATCGCAACCCGACCCGGCCGGATGGGGAGATGGCCAGGTTTCAGGAGAGCAAACGTGGCCACTTATCTCGAAATTCCCAATCCTGGTGCGACGTACCCGACCAGCCCGGAAGCCGAATTCCCCGCTGCCCGTGGCGACCCCATCACCGGTGATCGCTACTGGTCGAAGGACTTTGCCGACAAGGAATGGGAAAAGATGTGGAAGCGCATCTGGCACGTCGGCGGGCGCACGGCCCAGCTGGAAGAGCCGGGCGATTTCATCACCCATAACTTCATGCGCCAGTCGGTCATCATGGTGC
>DAICYJ010000064.1 GCA_027311705.1 Novosphingobium sp.
CAATCCAATTGCGCTCAGACGTGCGCAATGTGGCTTTTTGCTGGGTCGTCAGCCGCGCCATCAAAACTTTGTAAGCGTGATTTAGTCGGGCATCCTGCCTGTCGATTTCTTGACCATTGCAATTCATAATTCCGCCGGTGACGCCTGCCTTAGCGTCACCGTTGTCCATGCATTGGCGATAATCACGAGAATAGCGCGCTTCGACTTGCTCCTGCGGCTGGGCTGAAACGCTTGTAGAAAGAACGAGCGCTAGCGCCAAAACAGCGTGTGAAAGATTGCGCGCCATGAATTTCCCTTGCAACTGCGACAAGCCTCTCCCAGCTCTCAATCCCCCGTCAGAATCCGGTCAACCAACTGCTTAACAGTCGGCGTGAAGTTGTTGGAATAGAACGGATCCTGCTTGAACCGGTACGCCGCATGGCCCGCGAACATCAGGTTCTCGTCGATGGGTCCGCCATGCGCGATGTCCTGCAGGGTTTTCTGGATGCAGAAACTTCGCGGGTCGGCCAGCCGGCCGGTGGTGTAATCGTCATGGTCTTTCCATGACGAGAAGCCGCAGTGTGACAGGCAGCCCATGCAATCGGCCTGATCCTTGCGGATCACCTCGCGTTCCTCCGGCGAAACGAAGATCACCGTATCGTCGGGTGTGCGCAGGGCCGAAGTGAAGCCCGCGCCGAACCATGCCCGCGCGCGGTCGAGATCCTTGGGCGTCACCCAGAAGTTCTTGCCCTTCACGCCCACGTCCAGCTGCGCGGTGTGTTCCCCAGCCGAAACCTTGGAATAGGGCACCTGCCGCTCGCTGCGCGCTTCCAGGCTGCGCAGGAACGGGTTGCGCACGGCAGAGGAATAGAACCCTGTCGGCGAAAACTTGTGCAACAGCACATCGCCCGGCTCCAGCGTGCGCAGATGGTCCTTCCACCCCTGCGGAATCGGGCTTTCCTCGGTCAGCAGCGGACGCGTGCCGAACTGGAAGATGATCGAGCCCAGCTCGGGGTTGTCGATCCAGTCGTTCCATTCGCGCAGGAACCACACGCCGCCGGCCATCACGATCGGCACCGTATCGGCAATGCCTTCGGCCCGCATCACATCGCGCAGCGCCTTGACGCGCGGATAGGGATCTTCGGGCTTCTTCGGGTCTTCAGCGTTGGACAGGCCATTGTGCCCGCCCGCCAGCCACGGATCTTCATAGACGACCGCGCCCAGCAGGTCCGCTACCTTGTGATAGGCCCGCTTCCACAGCGCGCGAAACGCGCGGCCGGACGAGACAATGGGCAGGTACTGCACATTGAACCGCTGCGCGATTTCGGAAAGCTTGTAGGGCATGCCTGCCCCACAGGTCACGCCGGTAACAAGGCCGCGCGTCTTCTCCAGCACGCCTTCCAGCACTTCCTGCGCGCCGCCCATTTCCCACAGCACGTTGATGTTGATCGCGCCCTTGCCGCCGCTGATCTCGTGCGCGCGGTGCACCTGTTCCACCGCGCCATCGATGGCATAGCGGATCAGTTGTTCGTGGCGATCCTTGCGGGTCAGCTGGTCATAGATCTGTGGAATGATCTTGCCGGCAGGATCATAGCTGTCGGCATTCACCGCGCTCACCGTGCCGATTCCGCCAGCCGCCGCCCATGCGCCCGAGCTCGTGTGGTTGGTGGCGGCGACGCCCTTGCCGCCCTCGACGAGGGGCCACACTTCACGGCCTCCGTAAAGGATCGGCTTCAAACCCTTGAACACAGACATAAAACCCTTTCAGCGCCTCTTTGTGCGCAGGACTTTGCCATTATCGACCCGGCAAGGTCCGATCGCTCCCGGTTCGGGCCGGCCAGTGGCCGCTGCCTCGAACTGGGCATAATAACCCGAGATCCCGGGTTTACGGTGAAATCCCACCAAGCGGAAGCCCGATGCCCTGAATTCGCAAAAAAGCAAAGCTGGCGAAATGCCATGCTGGTCGGTCGGCCGGTCAAGATCGACCACCACAACCTGCCCGCCGGGCTTCAGCGCCGGCCACAGCCGCCACAGGAACGCGTAAGGCTCGGCCACTTCGTGATACATGTGGACCATGAACACGCGGTCGAAGCTCTTGTCCGGCAGGCGCGGATCATCCGGCGCCCCCGGCTTGATCGAAACATTGTCCAGCCGGTCATGCTCCACGCGCGCGCCCAGCCGGTTCAATGCTCCTGCATCGATGTCTTGCGCCAGCACGCGGCCCTTGGTGCCCACGCGCTCGGCCAGCCGGACGGTGTAGTACCCCTCGCCCGCGCCGATATCGGCCACGGTCATGCCCTCGCGAATGGCAGCAAGGTCCATTACCGTCTGCGCCTCGTTGCGGTTGTCGCGCTCGGTCTCGGTGGAAAACTGCGTCGATCCCGGCTTCGAAACCGGCCGGTCAGCCTTGGGAAACGGAACGTCAGACGCGCCGCGATTGCTCGCCGGCTGCTGGCACGCGGCCAGCGCACCCATCAGAAAAAGGGCGAGGCCCTTTCTCAATCGTCGTCCTCCACCGTCACCTTCTCGCCCGAGACGCGCAGCGAAAGCGCTGCGGCCATGAAGGGGTCGAGCGCGCCATCAAGCACGTCGGTGGGATTGGTGCTGACCACGCCGGTGCGCAAGTCCTTCACCTGCTGGTACGGCTGCAAAACATACGAACGGATCTGATGGCCCCAACCGATCTCGGTCTTGGCGGCATATTCGCCTGCGGTCACCGCCTCACGCTTGGCGAGTTCGGCTTCGTACATGCGCGCCTTGAGCATGTTCATCGCGGTGGCGCGGTTCTTGTGCTGGCTGCGGTCGTTCTGGCTCGCCACGATGATGCCGGAAGGCACGTGGGTGATGCGCACCGCCGAATCGGTGGTGTTCACGTGCTGCCCGCCCGCGCCCGAAGCGCGATAGGTGTCGATCTTCAGGTCCGACGGGTTGATATCGATATCGATATCGTCGTCGATCACCGGATAGCACCAGACCGAGCTGAACGAGGTGTGCCGCCGTGCCGAACTGTCATAGGGGCTGATCCGCACCAGCCGGTGGACCCCGCTTTCCGTCTTGGCATAACCATAGGCGTTCTCGCCCTTGATCAGCAGCGTCGCGCTCTTGATGCCGGCGGCTTCACCCGCGTGATAATCGACCACTTCCACCTTGTAACCGTGCCGTTCGGCCCAGCGCGAATACATGCGCTGAAGCATTTCGGCCCAGTCCTGACTTTCGGTGCCGCCCGCGCCCGCGTGGACTTCGATATAGGCGTCGTTGGCATCGGCCTCGCCCGCCAGCAGGGCCTGCACCTTGTCGGCATCGGCCTTGTCCGCCAGCGCAGAAAGGCTTGCGAGCCCTTCCTCGATGGTCGCCTCGTCGCCTTCCATCTCGCCCAGCTCGATGAATTCGATGGCGTCGTTCATTTCGGCGGTGATGCCATTGACCGTGCCGATCGAGGCTTCCAGCCGGCGACGCTCACGCATCAGGGCTTCGGCGCCCTTGGGATCGTCCCACAACTTGGGATCTTCGACGCGCGCGTTCAGCTCGTCGAGCCGGCGCAGCGCGCGGTCCCAGTCAAGGAACTTGCGGACCAGCGCGAGCGCCTTGCCGATACGGTCGATATGGGCCTGCCCTTCGGCACGCATGACGGTAACCTCCAAAAACTCCGGAGCCAATAATCCGGAGCCAAAACCAGAGCACGCCGCTTAGCGAAGCGGCGCGCCATGTAAAGTGCGGTAAGGTATGGCGCGCTGTCGGCGCGCCGGCTTTCAGCGCGCGCGCTGCAGCTTTTGCACGGCTTCCAGCGTCATCTTCACGTGATCGCGATAGTTCATGTCGGCATGGACGAGCACGATCTTGCCGGCCTTGCTGATGACATAGCTGGTGCGCTTGGTCAGGCCGGTGGACGTGCCGTCGGGCTTTTTCAGGTCGACGTCATAGGCCTTGATCACCGCCGGGCTGGCGCTGGCGACGGCGAACTTGTTGCGGCAGTCTTCCACCGAAAACTTCTTGAGCGCTTCGATGTCGTCGTTCGACATGCCGATCACCGTGGCCCCCGCCTTGCGGAAATCGTCGTTTGCCTCGGCAAAGGCGTGCGCTTCCAGTGTGCAGCCCTGCGTGAACGCCTTGGGATAAAAATACAGCACGACCGGCCCCTTCTTCAGCGCCTGCGCCAGCGAGAACCCGAACGCCTTGCCCGCCAGTGCCCCTTGCGCACTGAACGCAGGTGCCTTGGCCCCCTGCGGCAATTCCGCATGCGCTGCGAAGGGAAGACAAAGGGCGAGCGCGGCGGTGGCGGCGCGGAGTGTGCGGGAGATCATGGCCGGCAGCCTACCACAAGCGCGGATCGGCTCAAGCGGGGATGCCCGCAAGGGTGGCCGCCTTTTTTGCGCTATCGGGTGCGTCAGGTTTGAGGGTCAGAGGCTGTCAGGCGATCGAGCCAGCCCTTGGCCTGCTTCGGTTCGCCCACAGCTTCGGAACCGACCGGCCCTCGCGAGGCGAGGAACTCGAGGTGGAGCGCGAAAGGGTCCATCCCAAGTTGGTCACGCGCCCTATCGATCCCTTCGGCGATTTCAATGAGATTTTCAATCACCGGCGCGACTGCAGCGCGTGTCCAGCGGTCACCGTTGTGGTCAAATAGACCCCATTTGCCCGCCGCTGCGGTGCGCAGTGCCGCGATCAACGCGGCGGTATATTCCGCTTCCATATCGGCACGGCGCTGGTCTAGGCGTTCAAGGCGATCGGCTTTGGCCATGGTGTATCAGTAGATCCCGCCCTGTTCTTCCACGAAGTCGGTTTCCTCGCCGCCGCCTTCGTCCACCGGTGCGGCAGGGCCAGCGCGGGCAGCGCGGGCCTTGCGCAGGGCTTCCAGCACGGCTTCCTTGGTGGTCAGTTGGCCGGCCTGCACGGTGCGGCGTGGCTCGGTATCGGGCTTGAATGCTTCCCAGATCACGCTGGCCTTGGCCTCGTCGTTGGCGGGGACACCGCCGAACACGCGCTTGCCCGAAACGCGGTCGATCCGCACCATGCGCACGCCTTCGGGCACGGCGAAGGGGATGTCGGACCAGCGCGGGCGGGTCGCCTGCACGAACTGCTTGAAGATCGGCGCGGCGATGCGTCCGCCCTGCGCGTATCCGCCAAGGCTGCGCGGCTGGTCATAGCCGAGATAGACGCCGGCGATGATATCGGGCGATCCACCCACGAACCACACGTTGGTCGGGCCGGACGTCGTCCCCGTCTTGCCGAACAGCGGCAGCTTCAGGTCGCGCAGGGTTACGGCGGTGCCGCGTGTGACCACGCCTTCCAGCATGTGGACCACCTGATAGGCGGTGCGCGCATCCAGAACCTGCCGGCCCAGCAGCTTCAGCCGCGGCATCGGCTTGCCATCCCACTGCGGCATGTTGCAGCCGGTGCAATCGCGGTTGTCGGATTTCCAGATGACCTTGCCGTTGCGGTTCTGCACGTAATCGACCACGGTCTGCTCGTGCTGGCGGCCCTGGTTGGCCAACGCGGCATAGCCGTTGACCATCTTCGCCACGGTGGTGTCGCCTGCGCCCAGCGCCATCGACAGGAATGGCTTGTAGTCGCCGATGCCGACGTTCTTGATCGTGCGCACCACTTTGTCCATGCCCGAATCGTTGGCGATCCGCACGGTCATCAGGTTGCGCGATTGTTCCAGGCCCCAGCGCATCGTGTGGCTGCCCGATCCGCCTTCGTTGCCGAAATTGCGGAAGCATTTCTGGCCCAGCGCCGCGCCCTGATAAACGCAGAAGGTGCCGTCCACGACCATCGAGGCCGGCGACATGCCGCTGTCCAGCCCGGTGGCATAGACGAACGGCTTGATCGTCGATCCCGGCTGGCGCTGTGCCTGCGTGGCGCGGTTGAATGATCCAAGCCGCGAATCGAACCCGCCCTGCATGGCCAGCACGCGGCCGTTCTGCGGATCTTCCACCACCATGCCGCCCGAAACCTCGGGAATCGTGCGCACAGACCAACCGCCACCATTGGGCGCCACGGCGATCACGTCGCCCGCCTTCATCGCATCGGGCAGGCCATAAAGCGGCCCGGTTGCGCCATCGGCAAAGCCGACGGTGCCCGACGGCCCGCTGCGCGACAGGACCACGCCCACGCGCCAGTCCTGATACTTGATCGATATGTTGCTGGTGATCAGCTCGGTCTGCCACTTGCCCGATGCGACATCGAGCGTCGCGATCGGCCCGTGCCAGGCGCGCCCAGCGCTATAGCGCAACAGGCCTGCCCGCAGCGAATCCTGCGCCGCCGTCTGCAATTGCCTGTCGAGCGATGTGCGCACCCACAACCCGCCAGCATAGACGCTGTTCGGTCCGTCCTCTGCCTTTTCGCCAAACTTTTCGATCAACTGGCGGCGCACTTCCTCAAGGAAATAGCCAGCGTCAGCCGTGTAGTTCTCCACGCGCCGGGGCACGAGGCCCAGCGGCTGCGCCTTCGCCTCGTCTGCCACCGCGCGGGTTGCCGTGCCGTTCTTGACCATCTGGTCGAGGACCCAGTTGCGCCGCTCGATCGCGCGATCGGCAAACTTGGCGCGGCTGTATGTCTCCGGCGCTTTGGGCAGGATGGCGAGGAATGCCATCTCGTGCAGCTTCAGATCGCCCACGTCCTTATCGAAATAGGCGCGGCTCGCCGCCTGCACACCGAAGCTTTGCCGGCCGAGCGGGATTTCGTTGAGGTAGAGTTCGAGGATCTGCTGCTTGGTCAGCACCGATTCGATGCGCCGCGCCAGGATCATCTCCTTCAGCTTGCGGCCGACCGAATATTCGTTGCCGATCAGGATGTTCTTGGCCACCTGCTGGGTAATCGTCGATCCGCCGCGTGCGCGCTCGCCCGATCCCAGCTTCGATGCATAATCGACAGCCGCGCCCACAAGTCCGGTGAAATCGACGCCGCCGTGGCTGAAGAACGACTTGTCCTCGGCTGAGAGATAGGCGTTGATCAGCTGTTCGGGGAAATCGACGAAGCGCAATTGCACCCGGCGTTCGCGGGCATAGCTTGAAACGATCTCGCCATCGTTGCCGCGCACCATCGTCGGCAGGGGCGGCTGATAGGTGAGCAGCTTGTCGGCCGAAGGCAGCGTGCGGATGAACGCAACCCACACCACCGCGTAAAGCAGCACCAATGCCAGCAAGGCCCAAGCGGCACGGCGTGCCCACTTGTTGGTGCGCAGCACGGACCGCAGCTTGCCGAACAGGCCCGTCGCCTCACGCCGGATGCGATAGTGCACGGGTTCGGGGCTAGCGTTTTCGCTTGCGGGCGGGGGCATGTCATCGGCCATCGTCGGCGACCTCTAAGGTTCGGCGCGCTATGGCGCAAGCGGCGCGGCATCCTGCCGGGCCAGCGTGATGCGGATGGCGTTGGCCAACGCCCCGGCAAAGGCCGCACGCCATGCCTTGTCGTTCATCGCGCGCGAATCGGCCTCGTTGCTGATATAGCCCGCCTCCACCAGCACCGATGGCAGATCGAGCGACTTCAGCACGATGAATGCCGCCTGCCGCTGCGGATCGGGATGAAAGCGCAGCTTGCCCTCGCCTTCGCGCAGAATCAGCGCGCCGAATGCCTGCGACCGCGCACGCATTTCGCGGCGCGAAAGATCGACGAGGATCGATGACACCGCATCGGATTTTCCGCCCAGCGTCACGCCGTTGACCGTATCCGCCCGGTTTTCACGGCTGGCCAGTTGGTCAGCCACCGCGTCCGATCCGCGATCTGACAGGGTATAGACAGTGGCCCCTCCCGCATCGGTGTTTTCGGCCGCATCGGCATGGATCGAAACGAACAGGTCGGCATGCAACCGCTGGGCAATGCCTGATCGCTCCTCCAGCACCAGAAAGCGGTCGGTTTCGCGCGTCATCGCCACGCGCACCTGCCCGCCTTCCAGCAAGGCATCGCGCAGCGCCAGGGCCAGCGCCAGCGTGGCAGTCTTTTCCTTTTCGCCGCCCTGCCCGCTCGCGCCCGGATCGTGGCCGCCGTGGCCGGCATCGATCACCACCAATGGACGGCTGGCGTCGCCGGGGCCTAGCACCGGCGGCAGGCCGATCTGCTGCGAGCCATCGGGCAAGGCCAGCCGCAACACATAGCCGCGATCACCCTCGCCAGACAGCACCGTGCGCGCCCACAGCGCCAGGATCGCCAGCGGGACGAGGAAACCGGCAGCGATGAGGATGCGCCCGAAGGTTGCCCGCCTGTTCATTATGGCGGGCTATGCAATGATGGCGTCATGAAGGTCCAGCAGGAATCGGTCCGTTCGGGGTGCGCATGCGTGTCGTTGGCCCTCTGATTGTTTTAATTGCTGCTTTGCAATTGCAGTGCTAGCACCTCACTTTCCGGAGCACGCCAGCACCGGCACCGGCCTTGCCGATACCGCAGGAGCGCGAGAATGCGCGGCGTATCGCAGGGGATGAGAAGGCCGCTGGCACAGTTTTCGGGAAAAAGTACGCGGGAAAACGCAAGCAGATTGCTCGCCCACCCGCGCCAGAGGTTGATGCCGTGATGATAAGCCGAGTTTCCTGCCATCCGAGGAGCCCTTTTGGGGTCCATGTCGGTTGGCCGGCCACCGGCGCGCGCATGTCGCCGCGAATTTTCATCCGTGCAGATGCAAACCAACCGCCGCCGGGCGGAGAGCGCACAAGGTACGCAACCGCGCACCAAACCGGGTACGCACCAGCGCTCCGAACCGGCAAAACCGCATTCGCGAACCGCCCCGCCGGGCATTTGGCCCGGCCCCTGTGCGCATTTCAATCCCCGGGCAACCCCGGGGAAACGCACAGCGTTCGCGCCATCACTATGAACCGCGCCCAGTTCCAGGGAGAAATCCCGTGGCCGCGCGGCTGGAGAACCCATAATGACAACGCGCATGCTCATCGATGCGCGCCACCAGGAAGAAACCCGGGTGGCGGTGCTCAAAGGCAACCGAATTGAAGAACTCGATTTTGAATCTTCAGATCACAAGCAGATCAAGGGTAACATCTATCTCGCCAAGGTAACGCGGGTCGAACCGTCGTTGCAGGCGGCGTTCGTCGATTTCGGCGGCAACCGGCATGGCTTCCTCGCGTTCAGCGAAATCCATCCGGATTATTACCAGATCCCCAAGGAAGACCGCGAGGCGTTGCTGGCTGAAGAAGCCGCACATGCCGAGGAAGAAGCCGCGCTGCGCGCTGCCGACGACGAGGATGAAGACCTCGACGACCGCGATTACAGCGACAGCGACGGGTATGACGACGGCGACGAAGGCGTCACCGAGGTCGACACTTCGGAAAAGAGCCAAGTGTCCACAATCGAGGGCGGAGTAGTCGAAAACGGCTTCGACCACGATGGCGAAGAAGCCGCCGAACGCGATCAGGGCGACAGCGAAGACCGTGACGGCGAGCGCGGCGAAGAAGGCGAGCAGGATGGCGAAGGCGCCGGCAATGGCCGCCGTCCCCGTCGTGGCCGCCGCCAGGGTGGCCGCAGCCAGGGCAAGGAAGCCGACGAACTGCGCGCCAAGCGCATGGCGTTGCGCCGCCGCTACAAGATCCAGGACGTGATCCAGCGCCGCCAGGTGCTGCTGGTGCAGGTCGTGAAGGAAGAACGCGGCAACAAGGGCGCGGCCCTTACAACCTACCTCAGCCTCGCCGGTCGTTATTGCGTGCTCATGCCCAATTCCAGCCACGGCGGCGGCATCAGCCGCAAGATCAGCTCGGCCACCGATCGCAAGCGGTTGAAGGCGATCATGACCGAGATGGAACTGCCCCGCTCGATGAGCTGCATCGTCCGCACCGCCGGGCTTCAGCGCACAAAGCCCGAGATCAAGCGCGATTTCGATTACCTCGCCCGGCTGTGGGACGAGATCCGCGAACGTACGCTGAAATCGAGTGCGCCCGCACTGATCCATTCGGACAGCGACCTGATCAAGCGCGCGATCCGCGACATCTATAATCGTGAGATCGAGGAAGTCGTCGTCGAAGGCGAGTACGGCTATCGCGCGGCCAAGGACTTCATGAAGCTGCTGATGCCCAGCCACGGCAAGCGGGTGAAGCAATATGCCGATCCGGTGCCGTTGTTCCAGCGCTATGGTGCCGAAGACCAGCTGACCGCGATGTACGATCCGGTGGTTCAGCTGAAATCGGGTGGCTACCTCGTCATCAACCCGACCGAAGCGCTCGTCTCGATCGACATCAACTCGGGCCGTTCCACCAAGGAACACGGCATCGAGGCGACCGCGCTCAACACCAACCTTGAAGCCGCGCGCGAGATCGCCCGCCAGTTGCGCCTGCGCGACATGGCCGGCCTGGTCGTGATCGATTTCATCGACATGGAATACGGCTCGAACGTCCGCAAGGTCGAAAAAGCGATGAAGGACGCGCTGCGCAACGATCGCGCACGCATCCAGGTCGGCCGCATTTCGGGCTTCGGCCTGATGGAAATGAGCCGTCAGCGCCTGCGCACCGGCGTTCTGGAAGCCACCACCCGTGGCTGCCCGCACTGCGATGGTTCGGGCCTTGTCCGCACCGCTTCGTCGTCCGGCCTTTCGGCGCTGCGCATGATCGAGGACGAAGCCGCCAAGGGCAAGGGCAACGTCATCACGCTCTATGCTTCGCAGGAAGCCGCAGTCTATGTGCTGAACGCCAAGCGCGGCGATCTGGCGGAGATCGAGGAACGCTATGGCGTCGGGGTCGAAGTCATCCCCGAAGGCGAGAACGAAGGCGCGAAAATGCGCGTCGCCTCGCGCGGGCCCAAGCCCGAGTTCCTCCCCCGTTTCGATCCGATCGTCGAGCCTGAAGAGGACGACATCGAGGACGAGTACGAGGACGACATCGAGGAAGTCGTGGAACGCGAAGATCGCGCTTCCGGCGAAGGCCGCAGCGAGGGCAATCGCGGCGAAGGACAGCGCAGCGAACGTCCCCGTGCCGAAGCCGCCGAAGGCGATGGCGGGCGTCGCAAGCGGCGCAAGCGCCGGCGTGGACGCACCCGCGACCAGCAGGGTGAAGACGGCACCGCGCAGGCGGAAGACGGCTTCGAAGCCAACGACGGCGATGAAGCTGGCGATGAGCAGGACGAGCGCGATGATGTTGCGACCGAAGCCGCGACCGATGCCGAAACCGGAACGGGTGACGAACCGGCGCGTGACGAAAACGAGCGCGGGCCGCGCAAGCGCCGCCGTCGTGGTCGTCGGCGTCGCGGCGGTCGCGAAGGCGACGTGAACGGTGAAGGCGTCGAATCGGGCGAAGCCGAAGGCGATGACGACGAGGAGGGCGAAGTTGCTCCCCTCGCCGCCGAACCTGCCGCCGAAGTCGCGCCGGTAGAGGCAGAGGCTGCTCCCGCAGAAGCCGAAGCCCCCGCCAAGCCCAAGCGCACTCGCCGCAAGAAGGCCGATGCGCCGGCAGCCCCCGAAGCGGAAGTCATTGCCGAAGCCGAAGTCGCCGAGGTAGCTCCCGTCGAAGCGACCGAAGCCGAAGCCCCTGCTGTGGCCGAAGAAGCGCCTGCCAAGCCTAAGCGTACGCGCCGCAAGAAGGCCGACGCTCCGGTCGAACAGGGTGCCTTAGAAGCTGCTACCGAAGCAGCCGAACCGGTCGCCGACGCTGAACCGGTGGCCGAAGAAGCACCAGTGGCTGAAGAAGCACCGGCAAAGCCCAAGCGCCCCCGCCGCAAGAAGGTCGACCCGGCAGCAGAAGCAGCTCCCGAGCCAGCTTCCGTCGCGGAAGTTGCTCCCGAAGCTCCGGTGGCCGAAATCCCGGATGCCGACACCGCTACGGCTGCCGGCGATGGCGAGTTCGACGATCAGGGTGTGGGCGAAGATGGCGAACCGCGTCGCGGTTGGTGGCAGCGCACCTTCGGGGCCTGACCCGAACACCTGCCCTTGCGGCAGAACCTGAACAACAAATCCCTTCCCGGTCCTGCCGGGAGGGGTTTTGTTTGCCGAATCACGCCTGAATTCAGGTGTTCCGTTGCAAAAAATAACGCAAAAATCCTGACGCACGCTCTCAATGAAATAGGTGATCGTCGGTGATAAGCCATTCTATCATTTGGCATTTTAACTGACAAATGAACGCCACCACCGCTAATGTTCATTATGAAATTCTTAGTCAGTTCTACGTAGAAACACTCTTGCTCATCCACGGGAACGCAAAGGGTGAGTGGCGCGAGGGGCGCCTGCTCAGGAGACCGGACATGAACCTTTTCAAGAACATTCTCGCCAACGAAGATGGCGCCACCGCAATCGAATACGGCCTGATCGCCGCTCTGATCGCCGTCGCAGCGATCACCGCGATGGGCGCGCTTGGCAACTCGCTGTCGAACACCTTCAACCTGGTGTCGGGCGACATGGATAAGGCGCAGGACGGCAAGTTCTAAACGAACGCCGCAAACCTGAAGTGTCTGAAGGGGCGGGGACTTCGGTTCCCGCCCTTTCTCGTGTTGGCTAGAATCTTTGGCGGGCTAGAATCTTGGGCCGGCTAGAATCTTTGGGACGAAGGCGCTTCATTCGAAAACTCGCATCATTGGCCACTTGCCCCGCGACGCTGTTT
>DAICYJ010000097.1 GCA_027311705.1 Novosphingobium sp.
TTTCCAGCGAAACGTCACCTCGGCGCAGCGCATAGCCGGCGTATTGGGTGTTGGCGATCATGCGCGGTTTGTTCGCACCTGCTGCCACGCTGATGCTGGCCCCCGCAAAAAAGCCGCTGGCATGATCCAGATTGAGATCAACGGTGACGCCAGGATCGTCGGCGCTGATGGTTTCGCCGCGAAACAGAACGTTGCTTTCCAGTATAACGTTTGCTGCCAGAAGAGGAGGAGTGCTCTGGGCAAGCGTCGCGGAGGGCAGTGCAGCCATGGCAGGCAGCAACAGCAATGCCGCTGGAAGGCGGTGATGGACAGCCGGTTTCACGTCAATGGCTGGATCGGCAGGCCTGTGGGTCAAGGGCGGAGAGCCGGGCAATCGCCGCGCAGGCGTCTATCGCCCCTAACGGTCCGAAAGCGGACAGGCTGGACATATGCCCGCGCCGCGCGCCGGAGAGCTGCTTCAACAGCGCTGCCAGCCCGCTGACGTGTGCGGTTGCATAGGAGCTGCCGTTGACCAGGCTCCATTTCCCCTCCGGTGCCGTTGTCGGTATATCCAGACTTGGCGCTATGTAGACATTGCCGTGACGCGCTGACAAGCGTTCATCGCCCACGCGTATTACGCCGGCGACCGATGCAGGAAAACTGGCATCGGGATTGGCCGCGTCGACTGCGGCCACCACGGTGATCCCGCGCGCCATTGCCAAGCCGATCAGGGTCGATATTAGGCGATCGCTCGGGCCGGTAAGGCTGAGGTTCACGACATCGACGCGGCGTTCGAGAGCGACGGTCAGCGCGCGAGCGAGGCTGAGTGTATCGCACATCGTCCTGCCGCCGGCGGTCAGTTCCCAGCAGGCCCGCAGGCCATAGATGCGCGCCGCCGGGGCAACTCCGGCAATGCCCATCGCGTTGTTGGGGCGGGCGGCGATGATGCCGGCCACGCCGGTGCCGTGCCGTTCGGGCAGCATGCGGTTGCCCGGCACGAAATCCTGAACGGTGATGCTCTGCCCGGCGAGATCGGGATGCGTGGTGTCGATCCGGCTGTCGACGATGGCGATCGAAACGCCGCGCCCGGTGGCGAAGCGGTGCAGACTCGCCAGATGCCAGCGGACCGACGACGGCTGGGCCGGATAGAGCCGGTCGTTATAGGCGGATCGCTTGGGCGTTGCGACGCCACCCTGCATTTCAAAGGTGTTGAGCGGCTGCGACCACTGTACGTCGGGTAATTGCGAAAGCTCCGCCGCCACGGTTTCGGTCGAGCGACCGTCCGGCACCGACATGATGATGCAATCGACGCCGATGAGCTGCATCGGCCAGTTGGTGATGATCGTCAGTTTGTGTTCGCGGGCGATGCGCGCTGCAATGCGCATCCGCATTCTCTGCGCCACCGCACTGCCATAGCTGCCGCCATAATCGCTGCCCGCGCGGAAATGATCGGGGCCGATCCTGAGCATGACCATCACGCGTTTGTCGTCGGCTTGCGCCGCTGGTGCTTGCGCATGGGCGGAAGGGGCGACCGACAGGACGGACGCGATGCACAGCGCGAACGCCGTGAGGATCTGGCGCAGCATCACTCCGGGATGCCTTCGATGGGTTCGGCCAGACGGACGCGCGGGGTGGCGGCCAGTTCTGCCAGCACCGAGGCGCGGCGGCCGGGTTCGATGTGCAGGCGCCAGGCGCCCGCGCTGGTCGGCTCGCCGATCACCTGCACGCCCGGCCTGCCCAGCAGCGCGCGCGCATCGGCCGGCCTGATGCCCGGATCGAACATCACCAGCGCGTTGGTGGCGGCGGTGGCATCGGGCGCACTGCCCAGCATGCGATAGGCGGCTTCGGGTTGTGTAGGTATGTGCGACGTAAAGATCTGCATCGCGCCATATCCCATGCCGACGACGAGCGCGATTTGCGCAGCGACGCGCCAGCCCCCGGTGAAGGCGGCAAAGCGCGTGGGGCGGGCCGGTGCGCGGGCGGCGCGCCGGGCCGCGAGATCGATGATGTCTGCCGTTGCGAGCGTAGCGGGATCGTTGGCGAATGCTGGAAGCCCTAGCCGCGCCAGCAATTCGGCGGGCAAGGGATCCTCCAGCGGCACCGACTGGCGCACAAGGTCGTCGAGGCGGCGCAGGCGGCTGGCGCGCTCGGCCAGAACCGGGTCGGCCGCGATCATCGCCTCGGCGTGGGCGGCATCCTGCGCTTCGAGGCTGCCGTGCAGCCAGGCCGCGATCTGGTCGTCCGTCATGTCGGTGGAGGGCAAGCCAGTTGGGGTCATGCTCATTGAACCATCCCCGATGGAGCGCGGTTGACGCGCTGTTCGATAAATTTGCGGGCGCGCGACAGGCGGCTCATCACCGTACCGATCGGGATGTCCAGCATGTCGGCGGCTTCGCGATAGCTTTGCCCGGCAAGGACTACGGCGGCGATCACCTGCCGCAGTTCGGGCGGCAAATCGACCATTGCGGCATTCACCGCATCGAGTTCGGAGCGGAATTCCATGCGGGCCAGTTCGTCTTCGCCCGCGAGGTCGAAGGCTTCCTCGATATCGATCACCACGCCGCGTACCCGCAGGGCCCGCAGCCGGTCGATATTGAGATTGCTGGCGAGCTTGTACACCCAATTCTCCAGGTTCGTCCCGGCCTGCCACTGATCGATCCGGCTCAATGCCCGTTCGAATGTGGCCTGCAACAAATCGTCGCCCAGATCGGCATTCCCCGTCAAGCCGTGGCAAAAGCGCCGCAACCGGGGGAGAAAAGCCACCAGGCGGGAGTGAATCTGGACCTTTGCCAAAGCAGCCTCGGCAGCGGGCATGATTGCTCCTCGTGCTCTAACGGGCGGTGATGCGATTTATTCGCTCTTCGCGACATATTTTGCACTTCGTCGCGAACAAAGAACGTTTCGTGCCGCTGGCGGCGGACTTTTCCGCCCCTCTCCTGCCGAAAAGGTCGCACAAACGGGCGCGTTCCGCAACGGCGGACCGGGCGCGCCTGGAGCCTTGTGGTTTTAATCCATCAGCAGGATCGACATCCGGCGGTTGCGCGGGTCGGCGGGGCTGCCTTCGACCAGCGGCTCGCGGTCGGCCACGCCTTCGATGCGGCGAAAGCGCTTTTCGCTTACGCCGTCACGCATCAATGCCTGCCGGGTGGCTTCGGCGCGGCCGGCGGAAAGGGACCAGTTGTTGGCAGGATCGCCCGGCCGCCATTGCAGCGAATCCGTGTGGCCGCGCACGGTGACGCCGGAATTGTCAGGCCCGATCGCCTGTCCGATGGCGCGCAGCAATTCGGCCGCATCAGGGGTCAGGATCGTCGTGCCGATGCGGAACATCGAGAAATCCGCGTCATCCACCAGATCGAGCCGGATGCCTTCGGGTGTCACGCTCATGCGCACTTGTCGCGCCAGCTTGCGCAGCTTTTCGTTGGCCGCCAGCTTCTCGGCCACGCGCTTTTGCAGGGTGGCGGTGCGCTTGGCCTTCGATCCGCCATCCTTGGCACCGCCCGTGGCATCGCGCGGGATGGTCATGGTTTTGGTGCCGGTCTGCCCCATGGCGTGCGGATATTTGTCGGCTTCGGTGAGCGAGGAACCGCCCAGCAGGCCATAGCCGCCCGCGCTGCCCTGCTTCATCTTCACCAACGTGGGGGTGAAATAGTCGGCAATGCCCTTGCGCTGCTTTTCGGTGGTTGCGCCCAGCAGCCACATCAGCAGGAAGAACGCCATCATAGCGGTCACGAAATCGGCGTAGGCAACTTTCCACGCACCGCCGTGGTGCCCGCCGGCGACGACGGTGATCTTCTTGACGATGATCGGCGGAAGAAGCTCCTTCCCCTTGGGTGCCTTGGCCATGGCTTAGCGGCCACGCAGCGCGTCGAGCAGTTCCGAAAGGCCGGGGCGGAACGCATGGCCAAGGCCGGAACGCGCGCTTTCCACGACCAGCGGCTGCGGCCAGCCGTGCAAGCTGGCGATAATCACCTGCTTGACCGCCTGAAAAATCATCTCGTCCTGATCGAGCACCTGTTTCAGCCGGCCCGCCAGCGGCGCGACGATGCCATAGGCCAGCAGCACGCCCATGAACGTGCCGACCAGCGCCGATCCGATCATCGCGCCCAGCACCGAAGGCGGCTTGTCGATTGAACCCATGGTTTTCACCACGCCCAGCACGGCGGCAACGATGCCCAGCGCGGGCAGGGCGTCGGCCAGGTTCTGCAGCGCGTGCTGCGGCTCGGTCGCTTCGTGGAAGTGCGTTTTCATCGCGTGGTCCATCACGTCTTCGACGGCGTGAACTTCAAGCGTGCCCGATGAGACGACGATCAGCGTCAGCGTGTCGCAGATCAGCGAAACCAGCGGCTTGTTGCCCAGCAACTTGGGAAATTCGGCGAAGATCGGCGAGTTGGCAGGATCGGTGACGTGGCTTTCCAGCGCCACCGGGCCATCGCTGCGCAGGATCTTCATCAGCCGGGTGCACAGCACGATCGCGTCGACATGGTCCTGCTTGGAATGCTTCGGCCCCTTGAACACTTTCATGAAGCCGCCACCGATGCCCTTCAACTCGTGCATCGAATTGCCCGCGACGACCGCGCCCAGCGCCGCGCCGCCGATGATCAGCATTTCATGCGGGATGGCCTCCATCACCGGGCCCAAAGCGCCGCCGGTGATGGCGAAGCCCCCGAAGACCATCACGAGGAGGATGACGATGCCGATACCAGCGAACATTGTGTTTCCCGTTACAAAATAAGGAGGTGCGCCTCAGCGCAGGACATCGAACAGCGACAGCGACGACAGCTTGGCAAAACTGGCCTGGCTGGCCTGAAGCACGGTGGAAAGTTCCTGCAGGCGCACGATGGCGGCGGTCGTGTCGGTGCTGCCCACGTCCGCCTGTTCGGATGCGCGCGCCTCGGCCATCGCGGTCTGGCGTTCGGTGTTGAGATCGATCCACGACAGGCGCGAGCCAACGATGGTCTGCGCCGTGGTGATCGCATCGAGGCCGTTGCCCAGTGTATCGAGCGCGGTGCGCGCCGCGCCAGCCGCCGTGGTGCCGCCGGCGAGCAAGGCGGCGGCGAGGTCTTTGACCACGGTCATCAGGTCGGTGGGATTTCCAGCCGAATCCTTGAATTCCAGGAACTCGGGGCCGGTGAGCGTGCGGCTTACCGATTGCCCGTCGCCCAGCGCGAGCTGGCCTGCCGTGCCGTTTCCGATGTAGCTGGAAACGCCCGTTACGGGATCGATGCTATAGGCATCGCCCGCCGTATCGCCGCCAAACAGCGCGTTGCCGGCGCTGTCGCGGGTGTTGGCCATCGACACGAGGTTCTTCTGGATATCCGCAAGTTCGGACCCGATGCTGGCGCGCTGGCCGGGCGTGAGCGTGGACGAAGCCGCCTGTGTCGCCAGTTCCTTGGTGCGGATGACATAATTGGCGAACTGGCTGAGCGCGGTATCCGCCAGGTTCAGGTCCGATGTGGCGCGGTTGGCAGCGGCGGTATCCACTTTCGCGAGCGTATCGGTGCGCGCGAGATGACGCAGCCGCGAGGCAGCCAGTGGATCGTCGGAGGATTGCCGCAAACGCTGGCCCGTACTGATCTGGCTTTGCAAATCTTCCGCCTGCACCCGCAACGACGTGAGGTCGAGCGTGGCGCGGTCGAAGAAGGCACTGGTGCTGGTCGAGGTGATGCTCATGGCGGCCCTATCGGATGTTCAGCAAGGTATCGAAAAGCGTGGTCGCAACCTGCATGACGCGGCCCGAAGCCTGAAACGCCTGCTGGAAGCGGACGAGGTTCACCGCTTCGGTATCGAGATCGACGCCCGATTGGGCGGAAAGCGCGGTCGAGGCGGAATCGGAAATCGTCTTCAGCGCCTCACGGGTGATGGATCGCCCGGCGACGGTGGAGGAAATGTCGAACAGGATGCCGTCCATGCGGCCGGCCGGATCGGTGGTGCCGAGCGCGGCGCGCAGGGCATCGAGATTGCCGGTGTCGCGGCTGCCAGCCAGCGCCGTTGCGGGCGCGGTGGCGATCTGGCTGCCATTGACGTTGGCCAGAGCAAAGGTTGCGGCGGTCACGGGGCTGCCTGGCGTGAAAATGGCCGCGCCGATGTTGCCTGCCAGATCCTTGCCGTTCGCCTGTGCGCTGTTCACCGTGGTCACGATGTCGTCGGCCAGCGTATCGAGATCGCCGTGCACCTGCGCCAGCTTGATCAGCGCGTTCTGCTCGCCGGCCAGCGATCCGCCTGCCAGCGTGACGGGGAAGGTGCCGACGGAAAGCGAGATCGTGCCGTCGCTGGCGGTCGTCATGGCCAGCGCGTCAGCCGTGCCGCCGGTGACGATGGCGGGGCCGGTGGCGCCGCCAAAGTTCACGGCCACGCTGCCATCGGTTGAAAAGGTCGTGGTGATATCGCCGTACTTGCTCAGATCGCCGAGCAGTTTGTCGCGTTGATCGAGCAAGGTGGTCTGGTCGCTGCTGGCATCGGCCGCTCGGGCCAGGCGCAAGTTCGTGCGCCCCAGTTCGGTGGAGATGCGGTTCACTTGCGTAATGCCGTCCGCCGCGTTGAAACGCAGCCCGGCGCCGACCGCGTCCATTTCCTTGGCGGCGATCTGGAATGTCTGGGTCATCGTGCGCGCGGATTCAATGACCGACGCCCGCAACGACGCATCCGTCGGCGTTTCCTTCAGTTTCTGCAGCGTCGATTCGAACTGGATGATCGCAGGATAGGCGTTCGAATGCTCGATCGCCGCCAGGGTGTGGTCCAGCCCTTCCACTTCGGTCGATGCGCGGGCGGTGTCGGAACCCGTGCGGCGCACTTCAGACTGGCGGAAGGCATCGGCATTGCGGATGATGCCGCTGATGCGCACGCCTGAAAGCGACACGTCGCGGATCGTGCCGTGATAGCCGGTCGAGGCAACTTCCGACATCGTCGAGCTGCGGCGGATATAGCCGTCGGACGAAGCATTGGCGATGTTCTGCGCGGTAACGTCGAGCGCGATCTTGGCGGCGCGGGCGCCGCTTGAACCGATCGAGAGCAGGTCGGACGACATGCGTCAGTTTCCCTTTGCGGGGGTGGAGGCGGGGGTCGCAGGCAGCGTTTTCGCCAGCTGGATTTCCAGCTGCTTGGCCAGGCCGAACGCGCCGGATTTGGCCGCGATGTCGGCAAACCGTTCGTCGCGCATCTGGGTGAAAGTCTCGCTCCCCTGTTCCTTGAACATCTCGTTTCCGAACGAAGTGCTCCGCGCGGCGGCGAGCATCTGGCGCACGAAGATCGCCTCGAAGCCCTGTGCCGCCTCGCGCAGTTTGGCGCGTTCGGGCGTGGGGGTGGCCGCGGCCGCCGATGTTGGGGAAACGCTGCTCATATCACTTCCATCTCTGCCTTGAGCGCGCCGGCTTCCTTGAGAGCTTCGAGGATGGCGACGAGATCGGACGGGCCGACGCCCAACTTGTTGAGGGCATTCACCAGCGAGGCCAGCGAAGCGCCGGGCTTGAACAAGGCGATGTGCGCCTGCGGTTCATCCACGGTGATCTGGCTGCTGGGGGTAACGGCGGTCTGCCCCCGGCTGAGCGGGCCAGGCTGCGAAACCTGGCTCTTTTCGTCGATGCGCACCACCAGCCGTCCGTGGCTGATCGCGGCGGGCGACAGACGCACCGCGCTGTTGATTACCACGGTGCCGGTGCGGCTGTTGATGATGACTTTCGCAGCGGTTTCG
This sequence comes from Novosphingobium sp., assembly GCA_027311705.1. Taxonomy (GTDB): domain Bacteria; phylum Pseudomonadota; class Alphaproteobacteria; order Sphingomonadales; family Sphingomonadaceae; genus Novosphingobium. The sequence goes on from DAICYJ010000097.1 coordinate 7,667, forward strand.
GCGGGCGTGATGTCGAGCATCTCGATCGCCGCCATCGTCGTCGCGCGCTTGTCGGCGCCGGCGGGCAGATGCAGCGCGAGGGTAATGCCGTCCTCGACTGCCGCGCTGCCCGGCCAGCGGGCATTGATCGCATCGCGCACGCGGGCGGCGGTGAGGAAATCGGCCTGAAACAGGTTCCAGCGCAGGATCTCGCCACTGTCGAACCCGGTCAGTACCGCGCGTTCCACGCTGGCACCATCGGCGATGCGGCCGACGGTGGGCACGTTGACGGTCAGCTGCGAGCCGTCCTTGGCTGTGACACCCAGACCGCCGACGGCGAGGTTGCCCTGCGCCATCGCATAGATCTGGCCGTCCGCGCCATACAGCGCCGACATGATGAGCGCCCCGCCGCGCAAGGACTTGGCCTTGCCGATGGTGCTGACGGTCACGTCGATGCGCTGGCCCGGCTTGGCAAAGGCAGGCAGATCGGCAGTGATCAGCACGGCAGCGGCATTCTTCAGGCCGGGGGAAACGCCCTGCGGCAATTGCACGCCCAGTCGGCCTGAAACGCCGCGCATGGCCTGCGTCACATAATCGAGGTTGTCGTCGCCCGTACCGGCAAGGCCCACGACCACGCCGTATCCGGTCAGCTGGTTGGTGCGCACGCCTTGGAATGCGCCAAGATCGCGCACGCGTTCGGCATGAGCCGGGGCGGCGATGAGGGCGAGGGTGCAGAGCAAGCCTTGCAGGATTTTCCGGAAGGGGAATGTCATGTGCTGCACTCCCTTCAGAACGGGCTGATCATGTTGAAGAACTTGCTCAGCCAGCCTTCGCGGCTGGCGCGGCCGATGGATCCGTTGCCGGCATATTCCACACGCGCATCGGCCACGCGGGTGGATGCGATGCGGTTGTCGGCATCGATATCGCCAAGGCGCACGATCCCCGAAAACTGCACCCATTCCTGACCCTGGCTCAACAGCAAGCGCTTTTCCCCTTTGACGAGCGCGGTGCCGTTGGACCGAACGTCCGCAATGGTCACCGAAACCTCGCCGCCGAGCGAACTCGTTTGCGAAGCATTTCCCTGACCGTTGAACGACGATCCGCCGGATGCTTTAAGGGCGTTGGGGTTGAGGAACGACAGCGGCCCGGTGGTGGGTGGTACTATGTTGAACGACCCCGCCTTCTGCGTTTTGCCGGCGGCAGACTTCGACGTGGTCAGGCTTTCGACCAGCACGATCGTCAGCGGATCGCCCACTGCGCGGGCGCGGCGGCCTTCGACAAGGCCGGCATACCCTGCCGAAACATTGAAGATCGCACCATCCGCAGCATGGCCGGGGGCGGCCTGCGGCATCACCGGGGCAAAGCCTTCGGGCGGCTTGGATCGGGCATGCGCAGGCTGGGCGAACGCCATGACAAGCGCGGCGATGGCCGACGGCACCAGTGTAAGGGCGGCGAGGCGCAGGCCCAGCGGTTTGCCGGAAACCGGCACGGGCGGGATGTCGAAGCGGATGTCGAAGGGCGATTGCATCATGGTCACAGCGTCTGGTTCGCGTTCTTGAGCATTTCGTCGACCGCCGAGATCATCTTGGAATTGATCTCGTAGGCGCGCTGGGCCTCGATCATGTCGACCAGCTCTTCGACGACGTTGACATTGGAGGCTTCGAGGAAGCCCTGGCGGATATGCCCGCGACCGTTGTCGCCCGCGATGCCCACTTGCGCGGCCCCGCTGGCACCGGTTTCAAGCAGAAAGTTGTCGCCCGAACTCTGCAATCCGCCGGGATTGGCAAAGCTGGCGATGGTGATCTGACCCAACTGGCTGGGTTCGGCGGTGCCCGGAATGGTGGCCGAAACGGTGCCCTCGGGCGCGATGGTGATCGAACCTGCGCCTTCGGGCACGGTGATCGGCGGCTGCACGACATAGCCCTGCGCCGTCACCAGCTGCCCTTCGGCAGAACGGCTGAAATTGCCCGCGCGGGTATAGGCCAGCTGGCCGCCCGGCAGCGCAACCTGAAAGTAACCATCTCCGTCCAGCGCCAGATCGAGCGCGGTGCCGGTGGTCTGCATCGACCCTTGTGTGTCGATGCGGGTGGTGGCCTGCATGGCCACGCCGGTGCCCAGGTTCAGCCCGGTGGCATAGGCGGTCTCGCCCGACGACTGCTGCCCGGCCACCCGCGCGTCCTGATAGGCGAGCGTGGCGAAATTGGCGCGATCGCGCTTGAAGCCGGTGGTGCCGACGTTGGCGAGGTTGTTGGCGATCACGCGCATCCGCGTGTCTTGGGCCTCAAGCCCGGTGCGGGCGACGTGCAGGGCGGAAGTGGGCATGGGTTTATCTCCGTCAGGTCAGGCGCATCAGGGCGGCGGACCCTTCGTCCACCTCCTTCGCGGTCGCGATCATCTTGGTGCGCATGTCGAACAGGCGCTGGGCCTCGATCATTTCGACAAGGATGGCGGTGGGATCGACGTTCGATTGTTCGAGTGTGCCGGTCTGCACCTTGGCTTCATCGTCGGCCGGCAACACGCCGCCGCCCGAAACGCGGAACAACCCGTCCAGCCCCTTTTCGATCTTGGAACCATCGGTGCCGGCAAGCTTGAGCTTCGCCACCTGCTGCGGCGGAGCATCGGGCGTCGCCGGGTCGGCGGCCAGCACGCTGCCGTCCGGCCCGATCGAAACCTTCGCTCCCAGCGGCACCGTCACCGGTCCGCCATCCCCAATCACCGGCCGGCCATCGCCGTTGGTGAGCAGGCCGCTTGCGTCGATCGAAAGGTCGCCGCGCCGGGTATAGGCTTCCTCGCCGTCCTCCGCCTGCACGGCCAGCATGGTGTGGCCGGTCAGCGCGATGTCGAGCGGATTGCCCGTCTGCACCAGCGTGCCCTGCTTCATGCTGGCCCCGCGCACTTCGCCATCGGTCATGGCGCGCGCTTCCAGGCTGGGGCCTTTCAGCGTCACCGGCAGCGCGTTGAGCATTTCGGCGCGGAACCCGATAGTCTGCGCGTTTGCCATGTTGCTGGCGATCACGCGCTGGCTGACCATCGATCCGGTCATGCCCGAATAGGCGGTGTAGATCAGGCGATCCATCTATCAGGTCCGCAGATTGATAATGGTCTGGGAAATCTGCGTGGCGGTATCGATCGCCTTGGCGTTCGCCTGGAAATTGCGCTGGGCGGTAATCAGCCCGACCAATTCCTCGGCGATATCCACGTTTGACCGTTCCAGCGCACCCGAAAGCAGCCCGCCATAGGAACCCGCACCCGGCTGGCCATAATTGGCGGAACCTGAAATGCCGGTGGACGTCCAGTTCGACGAGCCTTCCTGCTTCAGGCCCTGCGGTGCGATAAAGGCCGCCAGTGCCACGCGACCGACCACGGTGTTGCTGCCATCGGCATACGATGCGGTCACATTGCCGTTCTCGCCCACGGTAACCCCGGCAAACTGTGCGCCCGCGCCATTGACGGCGGGAATGGTCGCATCGGTCAGCGTGGTTCCGGTTACGTTGCCCACGGCATCGGTCGGAAACACCTGCAGCCGGTTGTCCGAACCATCCTGCACAAAGCCCGCGCCATCGAGCGAGAACGATCCGTTGCGGGTATAGAACGTGTCGCCGGTAAGGCCCGATTTCGTGGTGAAAAAGCCATCGCCGTTGACTGCAAGATCGAGCGCCGAGCCCGTCTGTTCGATCGCACCCTGCGCATAGTTCTGGGTGATCGATTCCACGGTTGCGCCGATGCCCTGCGTCAGGCGCGGATTGCTGAACGCGCTGCCTGCCACGATGTCGGCGAAATCGGTACGGCTTTTCTTGAAGCCGTTGGTTTCGGAATTGGCGATGTTGTGGCTGATCACGCCAAGATCGGTCTGGGCGTTCTTCAGGCCATTGAGCGAAGTGTAAAAGGACATGTGGTTTTCCTCTGCTGGGTCAGGCGGTTTTGTTGATCAGCGTGTCGAGCTGGGTCGAAATGGTCTTGAGCGTGTCACGCGTGTCGCTGGCGGCGGAAAGGCTGGAAAACTGCGCCAGTTGCGCCACCATCTGCGCGTTATCGACCGGGGCGGTGGGGTCCTGGTTGTTCAGCTGCGCGGTCAGCAGCTTCAGAAAATCCTGCGCGCCCAGCTGGCTCATCGATGTTTTCTTCGCTGCGGCCGCAGCAGCCGTGCTGGCGGTGTTGGTTACGGCGGTGGTCATCACTTCATCCTCAT
>DAICYJ010000113.1 GCA_027311705.1 Novosphingobium sp.
CCACGCAGAATCCCTGCACGGCGGCGATCAGCGGCTTGGTCAATGTAACCAGCGGACCGCCGATGCCGGTCAGCCCACCCCCCAGCGCCATTCGCGTCTTGCGCTCGGCCCCACCGGAAACGTCGGCCCCGATGCAAAAGCCCTTTTCGCCTTCGGCAGAAAGCACCGCGCACCAAATGTCGGGATCGCTGTTGATCGTGTTCCATGCATCGAGCAGCAGGTCGTCCATTTCCTGCGTGATGGCGTTCAGGCCTTGCGGGCGGTTGAGCCGGACATGGGCGACATGCCCGACGATGTTGAATTCTACGTCTGCCATAATCACTCCTCGGGCCGCACCAGCGGGCTGGTCGGCGGAACCTTGTATTGTTGCATCACGGCCTTGATGCCCTGCTCCTTCATCCGCTGCCGCACTTCGAGCACGGCGGGGGCGAGGTGCAGCAGCGCATCGATTTCAGCGATTCCCGACAGCGCCTGCCGAAAACCAGCGGCCTCAGCAGCCCGGTTGATCGACAGCTTCTTCAGCCGCAGCACGTCGGGCGGCGTTAGCGCGATGCGTTCGGCCAGCGAGCGAACGGCCGGCAGCAGTTTGTCGGCAGGCACCGAATGGTTGGCCCAGCCCCATGCCACCGCCGTCGGGCCATCGATCCAGTTGCCCGGCACGAACGCAAACTCCTTGGCGCGCTTGTGGCCGACAAGGCTGACCCATGCCGGCGCGATAAAGCCACCGCCGATGGGGATGGTCGGCTCGCCGATGCGCACGTCGTCGGTCACCACCGTGATGTCGGTAAACACGCACATCTGCGCCGCCGCTGCCAGGCAATAGCCGTGGACCGCCGCGATGATCGGCTTGGGGTGGTCCCACATCCGCAACCAGCGTTCGACATTGGCCTGCAACCGGCCCTGATCCGCCATCGGATCGGCCGGCCCTGCGTCACCACCACCATACGAACCAAGGTCCATGCCGGAGCAGAAGCCCTTGCCCTCCCCCCGGATGCCGATGACGGGTCCTCCTTCGGCGCGAAGAAGGTCGAGAGCGGCGGAGAACTGGTCAAGCAGTGCTGGAGACAAGGCATTGCCCACTTCTGGACGGTCAAGCACGATCCACGATAGCGGGCCATCGTGTTCGATTCTGACAAGCGTGGGTGCTGCAGTCACCTGATTATTCCACCCGGCCGATCGGGTTGAACGCCTTGACGTGGTAGTCGGTCGTCATCGTCGTTTTGAGAATGCGTGTCTTGAACTTCCACGCGCCATCCTGCTTCACCACGACATCGTGATACTGGCCATAGAGCACGCCATCCGGGCGCTCCTTGGTATAGCGGTGGATCGCTAGAACGGCTGCGCGCACGGTCGCCTCGGTGTCGCTCACGAAGTCGATCACGATGTTCGAAACGTGGTGCGACGTTGCTCGGAAGAACGTGCCAATGCCGTCGAGAGTCTTCTTGTAGGCCTCGATGCCTTCGGCGCCGAAGTTCGGAGCATAGCTGACCACGCAATCGTCGACGAACAGCGTTGCCATATCCTCAGGCATGTTCATGTCGAGGTAGTACGCGTAATCGAAGACGATCCGTTCGATGGCCCGCTCGTCGAGCAATTTTTCGAGTGTATTTCCGCTCATATGAAGCTCCTTGCGATAGGTTGTGAATGGGCAATCATGCCATTTCGGGGTCTATGATGGCCTTGATGACCTGGCCTTTGGCTGTGGCATCGAGCGCGGCTGCCGCGCCGGCAATGCCGAACCGATGCGTAACAAGGGCGGCCAGCGGAACCTCGTGCTGCAAGCGCGCCGCCATCTGAAGCGCTTCGTGATAGTGCTTCGGCTTGGGGAACGAGGCCCCGGCAATCGTCAGGTTCTTGGTGCTCAATTCACGCGGCTGGATCGGCTGCGTTCCGATGGCGCCCCACAGGCCCAGGATGATGTAGCGACCATGATTCCCGGTGATGTCCACGCCTTCGGGAAATGCCTGAAGCACACCGGCGGCTTCGATAACCACATCGGGGCCGTGTGGTGAAACGCGATCGTATATCTGGCGGCGACGTTCTTCGGCGCTGTCGGCCAGCGAGACCACGGCGGTCGCGCCCAGCGCCCGCGCGACGCTCAAGCGGTTCTCATGCGAATCAATGACGATGATTTCACGAGCGCCCGAAAGCTTGGCCACCAGCACCGCCGAAAGTCCGACCGGGCCAGCCCCCTGCACCACGACTGAATCGCCCATGCGGATCTGCCCGCAGCGGTCAAACCCGCGCAGCACGGTTGGCAAGGCGCAACCCAGCGCGATCACGGCATCGGTCGATGTACCATCCGGCACCCGAAAAAACGCAAGGCCGTTCGGCAGTACTGCAAAATCGGCATAACTGCCCCAGTTGGGCTTGTCGGCATGCTCGAAGAACTGCGAGTTTTCGCACGGCGTTTCTTCCAGCACCGTGCAGCTGTGGCAGCGATGACACAGCGCAATGGGCGCCCAGTACACAAGATCGCCAACCTTTACCGGAACGCCCGCATAATCGGTTTCAACGCCCAGACCAAGCCGTTCGACCCGCCCCACGCCTTCGTGGCCAAGGATGATCGGGAAAGGCATCACGCCTGCGTCGCCGGATGCGATATGCACATCGCTGCCGCAAACACCGCCTGCCACGATCCGGACCAGTGCGCCGCCCGCCGGCGGATCGAAGATGGGCACATCCCAGGTTTCGATCCGGTTGGGTGCCACCAATACGCAAGCCTTGGCCATGCTCATGCTTCGCTCTCTCCATCTCCGGGGTCGTAGCTAGCTTCGGGCAGAGCACCGTGTCAACGCCAATGTTGACCAACCTGCGATTAATCAACATTAGCGTTGACAACTCATGCCCGTCACCATCATTGTTGCCAAAATACAAAACCCGGACGGAGAGAATGCCAGCGATGCTCAGCGATTGGACCGAAGTTTGCCCGCTGGCCGACCTGCTGGTGCGCAGCGCCGATCGGTTTCCCGATCGCAAGGCTTTGGCCATGCCAGAATTTGCCCTCACATACGCCGAATTGCTGCAAGCGTCGGCGGATGTCGCACGGGGAATCATCGGGCTGGGCATTGCACCACGCTCCCACGTCGGCATCCTTGCCAACAACGGCCGCGAAATCGTTACAGCGCTGTTCGGCGCGATGCTGGCCAATTGCGTCGCCGTACCGCTGCATGCGCGGCACAAGAGCAGTGAGCTTGGCTACATAATTGAGAACGCTGATCTGGCGCTGATCCTGACCACGGCGGCCGACACCCGCCACGTCGATTTCCGGGAATCACTCGCCAGCGCCCTCCCCTCGCTGGCGCAATCTGCCGCAAGTGCAGCGCTGGACCTTCCAGAAGCGCCACTGCTGCGCGGCGTAGTGGTGCTCGAAGGCGAGGCGTCGCCTGGATGCATTTCCCGACAGGCTTTCGAAAGATCTATGGGCCGCGTAGGTGCCGATCAGGTCGATGCTACGCGCCGTTCAACGCGCGTTCGGGACACCGCGCTCATCATATACACCTCCGGAACCACCGCCAATCCCAAAGGCTGTCTGCTCGCCCACGAAGCGGTCACGCGCGGACCGGTGGAACGTGCAGAGCGCCGTTTCCGCAGCCGGCCCCACGACGTTACGTGGGGCGGCGGCCCACTGTTCCACATCGGCTCGCTCGCGCCGTTCATCGGCACGATCGGCACCGGCGGAACGTACGTGACCGACGTGTTCTTCGATGCCGGGCGCGCGCTCGAGCTGATGGAGCGCGAAGACGTCTCGGTCGCATGGCCGTGGTTCCCCGCGATCCTGCAACCCTTGCTCGATCACCCCGAATTCCGGCCCGAACGGCTCGCGTCGCTGCGCAAGGCGCTGCTGATCGCACCGCCCGCGCTGGTGAACAAGGCGCAGTCGATTTTTCCGCAAGCCGAATTTATGCAGGCCTGCGGCATGACCGAAACCGCAGGCATCTTTGCCCTGTGCGGCCCCGACGAAACGCCCGAACAAAGGGCGGTTAGCCAAGGCATGGCGGTGCCGGGCGTCGAGGTGAAAGTCGTCGATGTCGACACTGGCACGGACTTGCCGCCTGACACCGTCGGCGAGATCCTCGTGCGCGGATATTGTGTGATGGAAGGCTATTATCGCGCACCCGAAAAGACCGCAGAAGCGTTGGATGCGGATGGCTGGCTACACACGGGCGACCTCTATGCGAAGTCCGCCGAAGGCCAGTTGACCTTCCACGGCCGCGCCAAGGACATGCTCAAGGTCGGCGGCGAGAACGTAGCCGCCATCGAGGTGGAAGCCTTCTTGTGCAACCACCCTGCCGTGCGCATCGCCGAAGTGGTCGGCCGGCCCGACCCGCGACTGGACGAAGTGGCCGTGGCCTTTGTGGAACTGCGTCCCGGCATGGCGGCCAGCGAGCAGGATCTGATCGATTTCTGCCGAGGGCGCATCGCCAGCTACAAAGTGCCACGCGCCGTGTTCTTCGTCGCTGGCACCGAATGGCCAATGTCTGCCACCAAGGTCGACAAGCGCGCCCTCAGGTCACGCCTCGCCAGCCAAGCCGATGGCAGCCGCTAATGTGCCTTCATACCGTTGAAGAAAATCTCGCAAAAAGCGCTGGAGATTTCTTCGGCGGAATGGTTTCCGCCCGGCTGATACCAGCGGTGAGTCCAGTTGAGCATGCCGAACACGGCGTTGGCCGCGACAGAAACGGCAATGTCGCCCCGCATTTCGCCTTTGGCAATCAGTTCGCTGATCAGACTGAGCACGATGCGTTCGAAGGTGCGGGTCTTGGCCTGTATTCTGTTCGCCCAGTCGCTGCGCTCGCCGGTGATGCGGCTCATTTCCTCCTGAATGTACACGTACATATGGGGGTAGTACTGATCGTAAGCGGACATCAGCTGCGTGATAACGCCCCGCAGCTTTTCCGCCGCGCCACGCTCAGGGTCGGAGAAAATCCGCTCGCATTCGTTGATATTGGCCTCGACGCCGACGCGCAGGCATTCACGGAAGAGCTCTTCCTTGCTGGCGAAGTAATAATAGACCGTGGCGCGGTCGAGGCCCGCCTTGTGGCCGATTTCAGCCAGTGTGGTGGCCTTGAAACCGTTCGCCTTGAATTGCCGGCCGGCGATCTCGACCAGTTCGGATCGCTTGGCGAGATAATCGCCGCTGCCTTCTTCAAGGGCGGACTTGCGGCGTTTCGAGATATTGCTGGGCTGCACCATGCGGGGTTGCCTACCGCCGCCATCCACTGATGGCCAGATGTTTCATGCCAATAAAACCTTGAAGATGGAGAGATCGAAATGGGCAAGCTTGCAGGCCGCACGGCCATCATTACCGGCGCATCGCGCGGCATGGGCGCGTCGCACGCCCGCCGCTTCATTGCCGAAGGGGCCAAAGTCCTTCTTACCGATTTGCGCCAGGAAGCCGGCGAAGCACTGGCCGAGGAACTCGGCCCGAACGCGAAGTTCATCGAACATGACGTGACCAGCGCGGCCGACTGGCAGCGCGTCGTGGCCGCAGCCGAAGAATTCTTCGGCCCGGTTAACGTCCTCGTCAACAATGCCGGGATCCTTGGCGTGATGGCCAAGACCGCCGACGTGACCGAGGAAGATTACCTCAAGGTCTGCGATGTGAACCAGCACTCCGTCTATTACGGCATGCACGCGGTCATCCCCTCGATGCTCAAGGGCGGGCGCGGGTCCATCGTCAACATTTCGTCGATCGCCGGCATCGTCGCGAACTATGGCTTCCCCAGCCTGGCATATGTCGCCAGCAAGTTTGCCGTACGCGGCATGACTAAGGCCGCCGCCGTCGAATACGGCCCCGACAACATCCGCGTGAATTCGGTGCACCCGGGCTTTATCATGACGCCGATGATGGTCGAAGCCACCAACGAGGAAGGCGGCGACGCCCTGCTCCAGATCCCGCTGCGCCGCATTGCTGAACCCGAAGAAGTGTCCAACCTTGTGCTGTTCCTCGCCTGCGATGAATCAAGCTACATCTCCGGCGCCGAACACGTGATCGATGCGGGCATGACCGCACAATAATCGGCTTCGGGAACAAGAGGATCAACATCATGCCCCTTTCAGGCAAACGCATCATCGTCACCGGCGGATCTCAAGGCATCGGAGAATCCGCGCTGCGGGCCTTCGTGAAAGCTGGCGCACAGGTTGTGTCGCTGGATATCAACGAGGAACTTGGCAACAGCGTTGCCAAAGAAGCAAACGGTGCCGGCCCCGGCACAGCGCAGTTCCTGAAATGCGACGTCAGCAACCGTGCCGAGGTCGATGATGCTTTCGACCGCGCTGTCGCGGCCATGGGTGGGCTTGATGTGCTTGCCCATATTGCCGGGGTCCACCGCCACGCGCCAACGCATCAGGTGCCGGACGACACGTTGGAATGGATCTTCGCCATCAACGTGAACGGCACAATCTACACCAATGGCGCGGCCTATCGCCACATGGCGGAAAACGGCGGTTCGATCGTCAACTTCGGATCGGAATCCGGGCTGACGGCCGAAATCAACAACGCCGTCTATGGTGCCTCGAAGGGTGCGGTTCACACCTGGACCCGAAGCGTAGCGCGCGAATGGGGTCCGAAGGGCATCCGGGTGAACGCCGTCCTGCCTTATGTCGTCACCCCCATGTATGCTGAATTCAGAGCCGCACTTTCGCCGGAAGACCTTGCCGCGCACGACAAGGCGACTGCCGAGCAGATCCCGCTTGGCGGAAAATTTGGCAACCCGGACAAGGATCTGGCCCCCGTTCTGGTCTTTCTGGCAAGTGAGGCATCGTGCTTCATCACGGGCCAGTTGCTGCCGGTGGACGGTGGTTTGATCTCGGTTCGCTGAGCATAAAGACTTCCGGCCCGGCAGGCGGGCCGGAAGTCTTCAGGCCGATTTGCGCGGAAAGTCCGACCGCCCCGCTTCTGCGCCCGGCCAGCGCACGTTGAACGGGTCGGTCATCGAGGTGCAGACCTCGCTCCACGGGCCGACATGAACAGCCTTCATTTCACGTGACGCAATGCGCCATTCGCCATCCTCGCGGCGATATTCGTCCATATAGCGAACCGCACCATAAACTGTCGTGCCCCCGATCCCGATTTCCAGATGCGCCATGACCAGACCGGTGGCCGCGTCATCGCCCTTGAAATCGATATGCACATAGTTGGGCGTGTGCACAGTTTGCTGCATCGCCGAACGTGCCATGCCAAGGAATGCGACCACGCCTTCGCGCCCGGTGCCACCTTCAAAGCCGCTCGCCAGAAAGCGCGCGTCAAGCGTAAAGCAGTTTGCCAGGCCGGCTGCGTCGTCATCGTCGGTCGCACGGAAATAGAACGCCACAAGATCTTGAATTGCGGCGCGATCTTCGAGTTTGCGGACACGCTCTTCTAATGACAGCATGCAATCTTCTCCCGTCGGTTTTGCCCATCATGGCCAGACAGTCGGACCCGGTCAACGAACAAGTTGACAGATTTGACCTCGCCACACAGGATTGCCGGATGACAGGAATTTCCATCGCGGAACTGCGCGCAGAGGCCGAGACGCAGACCGCAAACTTCGCGGAAGGCGACGACCTCTCCCCCCTCGCCGCTGCGCTTGTGCGGCTAGCGACTTGCGTGTCGGTGACCTCGCTCGATCGCACCGCCATTGACGCGGCAATTGCTGCGGCGTTCGATGCAGATGCCACGCTGGCGCAAGTGCAGGAAATTGCCGCGCTCTCGTCGGGCCTTGGCGTTCACACCCTGATGGTCACGGCCATGCCCCTGCTCGAAGCTGCCACTTCGCGCGGCCTGATCGACGCCGATGCGCCATTCGATCCGGAGCAGCAGGCCCTGTGGGACAAACACGTTGGCGATAGCGCGTTCTGGGACGCGTTTGCAGACCAACTGCCTGGTTTCCTTCCGGCCATGCTGCGGCTTTCACCGGACATCTTCACCGCGTTCTTCGAGTATTGCGCCGTCCCCTGGCGCAGCGGCACCGTGCGGGCGTGGATCAAGGAACTGGCCGCCCTGGCTTGCGATGCCTCACCCAGCCACCGCTTTCGCCCCGGCTTTCGCGTTCACCTCGCTAACGCCATCGCACTTGGCATCGGTCGCCGTGCCATCATGCAAACGCTGGACATCGCGGCCGCCGCGCCTGCACACGGCGGCACCACGTAGAAGTCAGGCGTTCTGGCCGCGCCATGCCAGCGCGCCACCATCGATCAGATAAGATGCGCCAGTGATGAACGAACTGTCGCTGCATGCCAGGAACACCGCGAGCTTGGCCACTTCTTCCGGCTCGCCAAGGCGTGGCAGCAAGTGCGCACCGCGCAGCGACCGCTCGACAGCGGCAGGATCGTCGGCCGCATCGATGTACTTTTCCAGCATTGGCGTGCGGATGGCAGCCGGGCAATAGCAGTTCACGCGAATGCCGAACTTGACGAGATCGGTGGCGCTCGCCTTGGTCAGCATCTGCACGCCGCCCTTCGTTGCGCAATAGGCAGCGGCCATCGGATAGGCGACCGTCGCTCCGGTAGACGCCACATTGACGATCGACGGCGCATCCGAGTTCTTGAGATAGGGCACCGCGTGCTTGGTGCACAGCCACACCGCCTTCAGGTTTATGTCGTTAACGATGTCCCACACGTCTTCCGACAGTTCCTCGATCGACGTGTTGGGTGTCAGGTCAGTCTCGTGGACCGCCGCATTGGCGTGGACCACGTCGATCCCGCCATAAAGCGCGGCGGTTCCGTCCATCAGCGCCTTGATCGATGCGCTGTCGCGCAAGTCCACCTTGATGAAGGCAGCGGTGCCACCATCGCCCTCGATCAGGTCAACGGTTTCCCGTCCGGCCGTCTCGTTGATGTCCGCCACAACCACCTTGCCGCCTTCGCGGGCCATCTCGCGCGCACTGGCACGCCCCATGCCCTGCCCGGCCCCGGTTACGACACAAACCCGTCCTTCAAGCCGTCCGGCCATTGCTGCACCCTTTCCCGTAAAATGATTTCAGAACGCCGGTTGTTCAGGCGGGCATGCGAACCTTCGGGCACACTTCGGTGGCGAGGCGGCGCAGCGATTCTTCCCAGGGCTTGGGATCATTCAGGCTGTCATGCTGATTGGCCACGATCTGGCCCCAACCGCCCACGGCGTCTGCCAGCTTTTCGAGCTTTTCGATGACGGTTTCGGGCGATCCGCACAGGATCACGTGCTCGACCAGGAAGTCCTCGTCGATGCCGTCGGGCGTGATGTCGACCCCGCTGTCGTGGATGATGCCATCGAACAGCCCGAACTTGACGTAGATTTCCTTCAAATACTTGTGCCAAGTCTGCATCATGCCGGTCTTGCGCACCAGCCGCTTGGCCTCTGCATCGGTATCGGCAATGAAGATGTCGCGGCACACGCGGTAACGCTTGCGATCGGGCGTATGGCCCTTCGAGATCATGGCATCGGACCATGTATCCCAATGCGCCTTCATTTGCGGGGTGCCGCCGAAGAACGAGATCGGCGAATAATTCCGCTCGCCCGCAAACTTCATCGACGACGACTTCTGCGACAGCCCGGTCACCGCGATTTCCAGCGCCTCGCGCCCGCCATACGGGCGGTTGTCGGCAATCTCGACATTGTATTCCGGCATGGTATCCGGCCCCGGAAAGCCCGCCTGATAGAACTCGCCCTTTTCGAGGAAAGGCTTGCCCTCCCATACCCGCTCCATCAGCCCGAGCGCTTCAAGCTGGCGCGGTGGCAGGCTGAAGATGTTGTCGAACCCGTGCAGGATCGCATCGGTGTGGTGCCCTCCGGGTGCCACGCCCAGAAAATAGCGGCCTTCCATCACCTGGCTCAGCCAGCCGATGCGCACCGCCAGCGTCGCCGGATCGTGATAGGGCAGCAGGTGCGCCATCGGCGCAAAGCGGATCTGCTTCGTAGTCTGGGCGCAGGCGGCGATGATCGCTTCGGGCATGGGAATGTTTTCCCAGCCCAGCGTGTAGTGTTCACCGATCATGAAATCGGCAAAACCCGCTTCATCAGCGATGCGCGCAATATCGACCGCCCAGTCGAACACCTGACGCGGCGTGCGGCTGGGGGGATTGTAGGGCGTCATGAAGATGCCGCACTGCATGCTCATTTCAGAATCTCCTCGAACTTTTATTGTCGCACGCTTAACTCAGACGAAAATTCCCTCTTCGTTCTTGGTCGAAAATCGCGGCGCAACCTTATCGATGAACTTGTCCAGTTCTTCCTTGTTGGCTTCAGGTTCTAGGTGGCCCTGCCCGAACATCAGGAACAGCTCGTCAAAGCCAAGCCGGTCATGTGCTTCGCCGATCCGGTCGGCGATCTCGTCGGCGCTGCCGATCAGCACGTTTGGCGGGCGCTGGCCCATCGGGATGAACCATTCATCCCAGAACCACATGTGCTCTTCCATCAGTTTGGCCGCATGATCCTTGTCATCGGTCAGCATCAGGAACCCGCCCCATGCCGAAGCCTGCGTATTCGTCACTTCCCGCCCAACCTTCGCGGCTGAAGCAATGTAGCGGTTGTTCAGCGATTCACAGAAATCGAGATTGTCGGAAAGCACGATCAGCTTGCCGCCCTCTTCCGCCCAAAAGTCGATCGTCCGGCCCGAAGCCGCGAAGCCGCCATAGATTGGCGGATGCGGAGCCTGATAGCACTTGGGTGCAATGCCGATCTGCCGCACGATGCCGTCCGCATCTTGACCCTTGCCATACTTGGCATAAGCAGGATGGCCGGCTGACCCGCCGTTGGGTGGAAATTCCCAATTCTCGCCCTTGTGGCTGAACACATCGTTGGTCCACGCCTTTTTGACCACGCGCACGCCTTCCTCGAACAGCGAGCGATTGCGCGCATCCTGTTCGTCGCGGGCCTTCACGTTATCGGGCGTGGTCGCGCTGATGCCTTCCTTGGCGGCATAGCTATCGACCCAGCGCGCATGATAGCCGCGCGTGAACCCGCAATACATCCGGCCTTGCAACATGTGGTCCAGCGTCGCGATTTCTTCGGCCACGCGCACCGGATTATGCGTCGTCATCGTATAGCCCATCAGGCCGGCGCGCAGCCGCTTGCTGTTCTGCCCGACGAACAGGCTGAACATGCCGGGATGGTTGTTGACCTCGAACCCTTCGATCTGAAGGTGATGTTCGGGCTGACAATAGCCATAGAAACCAAGGTCATCGGCCAGCTTTACATAGCCGCGCACTTCTTCGAGAAAACGCTGGTAAAGGTCGTTGCGCTGCCCGGCCATGCCGGCTTCGATCTCATGACGACGCCCCACAACGCCCGTTTGCATCAGGTGGAATTTCATTGCCTCAATCCCCAGTCGCATTTATCAACACACGCGTTGATAGGCTCCGACCGGATTGGAAGTCAATGTCGATTTCAGACGTACTGACACATCGTGCAGCCACTGCAACGTCGTATACGGACGCGGGAAAGCTGCTGGGCCAGCCGCCGAACAAACTGCCACCCCTGCGAACCTCCGCGGCTATGGCAGCCGGCGCACCCGCCTCACATCGCCGTCTTGCCGCCATCGATGACATGTTCCGTCCCCGTCATGAACGACGAATCGTCCGACGCGAGAAACACCATCAGCCGCGATACTTCGATCGGTTGGGCAAGACGGCCAAGCGGAATGCCGACCATGTCTCCACCGCCATCTTCACCCAGCGCCTCGACCATCATCGGGGTGAGGATGAAGGCGGGGTGTACCGAATTCACACGAATGTTCTTCTGGCCGAATTCGGCGGCCACCTGCTTGGTCATTCCGCGCATGGCGAATTTGGTGGCGGCATAGGCAAGGTTCGGTGTGCCGGCCATCGCCACCAGGCCAGAAACCGACGACACGTTGATGATCGAGCCGATTCCCGCCTTCAGCATGGAAGGGATGACGCACTTCATCCCCAAAAATGCGCTGGTCTGGTTGATCGCGCAGACTTTCTCGTAATCGGCGAGAGCGAGGTCCACGACATTTGCGGCGGGGCCGAGAATCCCGGCATTGTTCACAAGAACCGATACCGGGCCGAAATGACGCTCTGCATCGGCGACCACTTGCACCCAGTCATCGGCGCTGGAAACATCATGTCGCAGAAAGATGGCGTCCGGCCCGATTTCCGCAGCGACCTGCTGACCCCGACTTTCATTGATATCGGTCATCACCACCTTGGCGCCTTCCTCAACGAAAAGGCGCGCGTGCCATTCTCCCATGCCCTGCGCGGCACCCGTGATTATGGCGATTTTTCCCGTCAGCTTACCCATCGCAACCATCCTCTTTGGCTTGACTCTTTGGCATCTGATCGCCCAATTTCGCATATAAGCCAATGAAGATTTTGATCCGTTGATAATAAATATAGGGGATGCTCATGACCATCAAAGAAAACTGGAATATAAGCGGACCACCTCGTCGTGTTGTTACAGGATTGGATGAAAGCGAACGCTCATGCATCATTATCGATGGCCCAAGCGACGGTGTTATTTGGGAAACAACTGAAATACCGGTCAGCAATTCCGGAATTGCGGATCGTGGCGGCAGCTTCTCGTTCAAGTTCGCCGTGGGCGGCACCAAATTCTACATCGCGGAACTGCCACCGGGCGACGGACTGTTCGGGCCGGGCATGCACGCCAGCAACACTATCGACTACATCGCCATCCTTCGCGGCGAGGTTGTGCTGGTCACCGAAACTGGTGAAACCAAGCTCTATCCGGGGGATACCGTGGTCGATCGCGGCGTGCTGCATGGATGGCGGTGCGAAGGGCCGGACCCGGTGGCAATGGCCATCGTCATGGTCGATGCCGCGCCGGTTGGCCCCGGCCCGACAGTCTGAACATATCGCGTAAAGCAGTCGGGAATCCCATTCGGAAGGACAGGCCTATGTCGCTTCGTCGCGGCCAACTGAAATTTGGCGTTTTCATTCCACCCCAGAATCGGGTCGGGCTCAACCCGAATCTAGCCATCCGGCGCTGTGTCGAACTGATCGAGCATCTCGATCGGTTCGGCTACGATGAAGCGTGGGTGGGCGAGCATCATTCGGGCGGCGCAGAACTGATCAGTTCGCCCGAACTGATCCTGGCGAGCGCAGCAGAGCGCACGCAATCCATCCGTTTGGGCACCGGTGTCGTGTCGCTGCCCTATCACCATCCGTTCCAGGTGGCGGAACGGTTCGTGCTGCTCGACCACCTTACGCGGGGCCGGGCCATGTTCGGCATGGGGCCGGGTCAGCTGCCCACGGATGCGCGGATGCACGGCATCGATGCCACGCAATTGCGCCCCCGCATGGAACAATCCCTGTCGGTTGTCCTGCGCCTGCTGCGTGGAGAAAAGGTGACCGAAACGACCGAATGGTACCAATTGCGCGAGGCGGTGTTGCAACTGGCGCCTTACTCCGACCTGGAAGTTTCCGTGGTTGGCACGGTTTCGCCATCGGGGCCAAAACTGGCCGGGCGGCACGGGCTGGGCCTGCTGTCGCTCGCCGCCACCGACCCGACCGGCAACGACATGCTGCCCCGGCACTGGGACATCATGAACGAAGAAGCAGCGCGCAACAGCCACACGGTCGAGCGAGCACAATGGCGGCTAATGGGGCCGATGCACATCGCGGAAACCGTGGCAGAGGCGAAGGCAAACTGCCGCTATGGCCTACGCTGGCAGTATGAGTATCTGCGCCACATCACGCCATCGGCCATCGATGTGCCCGAAAACAGCGATGATCTCGCCGATCTGCTCAATGACACGGGCCGTGGCGTCATCGGCACGCCGGCAATGGCACGGGCGCAGATCGAGAAGCTTATCGAGCGCACCGGAGGCTTCGGCACCTTTTTGCTGCAAGGTGTCGATTTCGCCGATTGGGACGCCACGCTGCGCAGTTACCAGCTTATCGCGGAAGAAGTGATCCCGCACTTCGATGGCCAGCTTCGGCCAGTGCAGGCCAGCTACGAATTCGTGGTTGGTCAATCAGCCGAAAATCGCGCCGCAACCGCAGCCGCGCGCGAAGCAGCAGGCGCATTGTGGGAAAACGAACGAAAGAAGCCAGATTCGGGCTAAGCACCTGGCTTCCCGGACGTTTCCCTGCATCGGCACGTCCACTCATGTCCTCCATACCCCCAACCCGCCATGATGCGCGCGAAGCTCTTTGACACGGTCGGAAAACCAACAAATCTGCCATCGGGAATCTGTGAACCTGCGCGTTCAAGTTATTGTTAAAAATAGACGATTCCTGTGGGAGATAGGGTTACACAGTATAGCCTGTGTCACCTTTTTTGATAGGCGGGCCGTATGCCAGCCGACATTCACCGCGCAGCGCAGCGATTTCGTCCTTGCCAGCCACAGCAACCCATACACGACCATGCCGGTGGGACCGGGTGCCTATGCAACCGGATACCGACCAATCCGAGGATAGGTTTCGCGCGGACCAGATAGGACACTTTACCCCTTCTTGCCGCATGGCAGGACGGCACCAATGGATGCAGGTCCTGTTCGAAGCACGCACGAAGAGGAAATCAAGAAATGGCGGCTCCGGCACCTACAGATAACTTTTCGCCTGATGCGGATACCCTTCTCGATCAGTATCCACTCCCGGAATACTTGCGCGAAGGCGTGCGACCCGGGCTGGAGATGCTGCTCCGCTCCGGTGCGGAAATGACTGACCTCAATGCCAATGGCCGCGCCCGTCTGCTGTTTGGTATCCACGATGATCTCAGCCGGCTGAAGCAGATCGCGGACGACCGTGCGCGCCATCCGGAGATCGCGGAAGTCGAAATCCGCGAACCGCTGTTCATCGTCGGCCTGCCGCGCTGTGGTACCAGCGTTCTGCACGCGCTGATCAATGAGGACCCGGATGTCCGCGCGCCGTTGCAATGGGAAATCGCCTATCCCTCGCCGCCGCCGGAGCAGGCGACCGAACTGACGGACCCACGGATTGCGAAGTTTGACGACTACCTGTGGCAGCATCTGGGCGGCGACCCCAAGGACGTGATGAAGGGCCACCCGCTGGGTGCGATGATCCCGCAGGAGTGCGGATCGTTCATGACCAGCTCGTTCCAGGGCAGCAACGTGTGCATGCTGCAACGCCTGCCGCGCTTCTACGAATGGTTCAAAGGGGTCGACGCCACGTTCCGCTATGAAGTCCACAAGATGTGGCTGCAACAGCTGAGCTGGAAGAACCCGCGCAAACATTGGGTCCTAAAAATTCAGGAACACATGTATAAGATGCGCGATCTTAGGAAGGTATATCCCGACGCCATCTTCATTCAGCCGCATCGCGACCCTACGCAAGTGATCGCTTCGATCTCACAACTCATGTACGTGATCCGCCAGCCTGCCTATGACGAACCGGGCAAGGACAAGATCGGCCGCGAATTCCTGGAACTGTGGTCGGACGGGATCGAGGCGATGATGGACTATCGCGCGGCCACGCCCGACCTGCCGATCCACGATATGCGATACAAGGATCTGATCGCCGATCCTGTCGGCACGATCCGCAAGGCCTATGCCCAGTTCGGCCGCGAGCTGACCGACGAAGGGGCCGAAGGCGCGCTACGCTGGCTGCGCGAAAACCCGGCCGACAAGCACGGCAAGCGCAGCTACAGCCTCGAAGAATTTGGCCTGGACGAACAGACCGTTCGCGACCGATTTTCGCGGTACATGGAAACCTATCGCGACTTCATCTGACGTAGCGCGGCAGATTTACAGATTGAACATGCGGATCGCGTTTTCACCGACGACCATCCGTGCCGACTGTTCGTCCAGCGTATCGAAAACGGCCTTTACCGAGTCCCGCGTATAGCCGAACGTGCCCTCGTTGTGTCCATAGTCCGCGCTCCACATCGCGGTTTCGACGCCGATCTGGTCTATATGGGATAGTCCGATTGGATCGGTCATGAAGCCAGCGCCGCAATGCCGGTACCAGTAATGGCTGGGCCGCATCTTCGGCTTGTAATCGTACAGGCCGATCATGCTGTCGTGAAGAAGTTCCGCGTCCTGAAGGCATCCCGGCACCCAATGGAGGCCGCCTTCGCCGAAAAAGATCTTCAGGCGAGGATGGCGATCAAATACGCCGCCGAAGATCAGTTCGGCAAAGAGCCTGCGAAACATGCCGGCACCGCCGCCCATCTGCTTCATCGCTTCCGTCACTGCCGGCGCCGGGCCGGGAGTGCCGACCGCTTCGCCGATATGGAAGCACATGGGCAGCCCGGTTTCTTCCACGGCTGACCAGAACGGGTCGAAATGCATGTCACCGTAGCAGCCCGTCGATCCGTCGACCGAAAGCCCGGGAGCCATGGGAACCATCAGCGTCTTCAGACCAAGGCCGGCTATTTCGTAAACGGTCGACGCCGCTTTCGACATATCCCAGTAGTTGGCGACCGGCACCGGCACGAACCGCGTGGGATGCTGGCGTTGAAGATCGGCGACATAGCGATTGTAGGCCCGGAAAATCCATTCCCGGAATTCGAAATCCGGGTGCTGGACAAAGAACATCGGCGACTGGGGAAAGGCGACCTCCATCTCGACGCCTTCATCGTCCAAGTCCTGAAGCCGCCGGTTGAAGTCCCACGTCGACGGCACCTGCTCGATGCTGCGCATGAGCGCTACGCCCCGCTGGGGATAAATGCTTTTGCCGTCGAACCCCACCTGCGGGAAACCCAGCGCATCGTCGCGCCAGACGCGTGGCGCCTTTTCTTTGAGATGCTGGGGGAAGTGCTCGAACCAGATGTCCTGTGCCAGCACGAAGTGATTGTCGGCCGAGATAACGCGGGTGCCGGCCGGCGGCGTGAACCCCGACTTCTGGGCGGATCGTTCGCTCATCAGGCCGTGCCCAGCGGCATAGCCGTTGAGGTCGACGAAGGTGTCTTGTTCCAACATCCTGCATTTCCTTTTCGAACGGAATGGACGTTACCCGCCGGGAGACATGACCCCGGACTCCTTGTTGACGGCTGAGCCACCGTGGTATCCGACCGTGCCCATCGTTTCCCAGAACTCACGGCCAACCGGGGTATCGAAATCGCAAACCTCGATCGCGCGCACGATTTTGCCGGCCATCACGGTGAAAATGATCGGCATGGGAAAGCTGAATGGGCCGCTGGCCATGGTGCCGGACCAGGTCATCTCGATGATCACGGTGTCATCCGCAATCGGCCTGACCACATCGACCACCATCTTGAAGCCCAGCTTTTCGAACCCCTGTGCTTCGAAAGCCAACGCCTCGCGATCCACCAGCATCAGTCCGTCAACGGACATGGCGGGTATGTGATAACCCTCGATGCCGTCGGCATTCATGTGGGACGAGAGGGTTGCCCAGCCCTCCGGCGTTGAGCGGGCAAAGGCACTTTGGATATCGTATCCGATTTCCCCGGCGGTTTTTCCTGCTTTGCCTGACATCTGTGGTTCCCGATGGTTGCTGTGCTTGAGGTTCCCCCATGGTGCAGGGCGCTTGTTTGCGGCCGCGCTTTCACACCATGGCGCGGGTCAGCCGGTGGCCTTCCTGTATGGCGAATTGCAGATCGCGCGGGGCGCGGGCATCGCCGACGATGGTCAGGTTCTGACCTTGCACGAACCCCTTTTCGCGCAGCGCATCGTAGATGTCGCGCTGGGGTTCCTTGGCGTTGATGAAGACGGTGATATCTGCCGGGATGGTGCGGCTTTGCCCTTCGTACAGTGCCTGAGCCTCGCACACGCCGTTGCCGAGGCGGATCAGACGGCTGCGGATCATCAAGTCAAACCGGCCCGTTTCGGCGAAGCGGCGGAAGGCAGGATCGACGCGGGTGACCGAATCCAGCAGCGGCGCGACCGTTTCGAAGCGGGTGATGAAGGTTACCTTCAGCCCTTTGGACAAAAGGTACTCGGTTGCGGCCAGCCCTTCGTAATGGCCGACATCGTCGAACACGACGGCAGTTTTTCCCAGTTCCATCTGCGGCGAGGCCAGCAATTCTACTGCCGACACTGTCCGCGCGGTTTCGAAGCCGGGGACAGGTTCAGCCGGATAGCGATACTGCACGCCATTGTCGCGCGGCAGGGCGCCGGTGGCGATCACCACATGATCGGGGTTTTCGGCCGCCACATCGTCGGCATCCCAGTATTGGGATGTGCGTACATCGACGCCGAGGCGGTAGATCTCCTGCTCCAGCCAGAACGCAATATCGCCGATGGTGTGCAGGAAGGGAGCGCGCCGGGCCAGCACAAGCTGGCCGCCCAGCGATTGCCCGGCCTCGACCAGAATGACCTCATGCCCCTTGAGGCGGGCGATACGTGCAGCCTCCATTCCGCCGGGTCCACCGCCCACGACGACGACCTTGCCCGGCGTGTCGGTCGGCACCACAAGGTCTTCGGCCAGCGTTCCTTCCAACCCGGCGGCCGGATTGATCGTGCACGACATGGGGTAACCGAGGTTGGTCGCCTGCCAGCACGCCTGATTGCAGCCGATGCAGGCCCGCACCTGTTCGGGATAGCCGGCCTGCGTTTTGCGCACGATATCCGGGTCCGCGATATGGGCGCGATTCATGTGCACGATATCGGCGATGCCATCGCGCAGAACCTGTTCGGCTTCGTCCAGCGTTCGAAACCGGCCAATAACGAAGCGCGGCACTTCGGGCGTGGCGGCAGTTATCTTCTGCGACGATTCAAGTTGATAGCCCATGGGCTGATCCATCGCGGCAACGAACTTGAAGTTGTAGTAGTCACTGTAGCTGACATCGAGGAAGTCGATGAAATCCTCGTCTCGCAACGCGCGCACGACGGTGTTGATCTCGTCTTCGTCCAGCCCGCCCGCACCGGTGCTGACCGAAACGCGCATGCCCACAGGATAATCCGACCCCACCTCGGCGCGCACCGCGTGCATGATCTCGCGCAGGAAGCGCATCCGGTTTTCCAGCGAGCCGCCATAACGGTCGGTGCGCTTGTTGGTCAGCTTGTTGAGAAACTGCATGATGAGGTAGCCGTGCGAGGCATGGATCTCGACCCCGTCGATCCCTCCTTCGCGGCAGCGCCGGGCCGATGCGGCGAACGCGGCGATCACTTCCTCGATCTCGGCGATGCCCATCGGGTTCGGCACGATGCCGGTGGCTGGATTGGGCACAGCCGATGCGCCCCACGGCGGCGACTGATCCATCACCGGATAGATATGACCGCCATGCCAGATCTGCTGGAACACGCGCATGCCGTGCGGGCGGATGGCGGCCATCAGCTTTTGATAACCGTCGATCACGCTGTCATCCATGTTCGACAGGCTGAGCACCGAGGAAGGATGCACCGTGGCCGCTTCAAGGATCGACAGGCCCACGCCGCCTTTGGCGCGAGCCACGTGATAATCGATCAGGCGGTCGGTGATGGCGCCATAGTTGCTGAGCATCGTGCCGTGCGCCGGGCGGGCGATCCGGTTGCGGATTTCGACACCCTTGATGGTCAGCGGTTCATATACCAGTTTCAAGGCCATCATCTTCTCCCGTGTCGATTTTGCAGGCCGGTGGCCGCCGCGGTGCCCAATCCATGGGCGTGCCTTTTCAGCCGCCCGCCAACATTGCTTCGAAATCAGCGACATAGGGCTGATGCGCGGCCAGCCCGCCATCGACATGCAGCACGGTTCCGGTGACGTATCCCGCTTCGTCCGAGGCCAGATAGGCAACCGCCGCCGCCACATCGTCGGGCGTGCCCACCCGCTTTGACAGGATCTGCTTCATGAAGGGTTTGATGTTGGTCTGGCCCGAATTGGCGAACGCGGGCGTCATGATCAGGCCGGGCGCGATGGCGTTGCAGCGAATGCCCTCGGCGGCATGCTGGGTGGCGACATAGCGGGTCAGCGAAACCACCGCGCCTTTCGACGTGCCATAAGCCACGCGCGCCAGATCACCGAGGAAGGCTGATCCCGAAGCCGTATTGATGATCGACCCGCCGCCGGCGCGTACCATATGCGGAATGGCAAACCGGCAGCCCACGAAATAGGCGCGCAAGTTGATCGCCATGGTCTTGTCCCAAAGGTCATACGGGATATCGGTGACCTTGGAATCGCGCGCCAGATCGGCGCCGACATAGGCGGCATTGTTGTGCAGGATGTCGAGCCGGCCGAAATGCTGCACGGCCGTTTCGACCATCGCTTCGACGGAATCGTTGTCCGCCGCATCAAACGCGCAGCCGCGCGCCGCATCGCCGATTTCGGCGGCGACGGCCTCCGCCGCTTCCTTGGCGATATCGGCTACCAGCACCCGCGCGCCCTCGCGCGCCAAACGCCGCGCCGTGG
>DAICYJ010000123.1 GCA_027311705.1 Novosphingobium sp.
GCAACGCCGAAAGAAGCTGCCGCTCCATGTCAGCACCGCACCATCGGCGGGCGCGGTCGCAAATTCCACCTTGCCCCGCTCAGTCGTCGTCACGGCCGTGATCGTGCCGTTCACCTTCACTTCGGGCGTGCCGTTAAACGCTAGCACCGGTTCGGTGTAGCTGATGCCGCCCGCGCCGATCGTGCGCGAGACCTGAAATTCCGTTTCGGTGCCATCGCCGGTGCCGAAATGCTGATCCCGCGCGGTGTTGTCGCCCCGGTCGAGGTACAGGAATTCGCCCGATTGCCCCTGCATGGTGCAGAAGAAGGCGAACAGCCGGTCGAGGTCTGGCGCTGCCGGTTCGGCGCGCAGCACGCCGTAGGACACGCTGTAGCGCCACACTGGATAGGACCACAGCGCGCGGCGGCGCTCCTTGCCCGATACCGATACCTTGACGTCGGTGGACCAGACAGGCGTCTTGCGCTGCAGGAACACTTGCCCGGGCGCGTATTGCTGGGCGTGCTGGTGCACGTGCTGGCGCACAAAAACGTCAACACCACGCAGGCGCGCGGGCTATCGATGTGCAAAAACCGGTTCATCTGGAACCGCGCGTCATCCACTTTCAGCGCATCGGCCACGCCATCACGCCCAGCCTTGAACGCGCTTTCGGCATTGTCATCGTCGCGCACGCGCCGATCTGGCGGGAACAGGTCCAGCCGGATCGCAAGGCGCCCTGTGCCGGGGAACAGCCGCCGCCCGCCATCGCAGCCGAACGTCGCCAGCGTTTCCGACCAGCAGACCTGGCGATAGTCGCGCGCATACTTGGCCTTGCGCGCCGGGTGCCCCACGCGCGCATTGGGATTGAGCTGTGACGGTGGCCACGGCAGCACCAGCCGCACGGCCCCTTCGGGCAAGGGCAGGTCCAGCCCTTCCATCGCACGGCGCGGGTTGAAAGCGGCGCGCAAGTTGACCTTGCGCACCCGCTTCCGGCTTTCCCGCCGTGCAGCTTTGACCTTTCCTGCAACCGGCAAACCGGTCGCCTCGATCATCCCGAAGGGCATCCGCGTCTTCATGAAACGCGCTCGAACAGCGGGATAGATGTGTGCAGGCCACGGTTGACCTCGTCACAGGCATGCCAGCCCATTTCCGTGGCCAGCCGCTCCAATGCGATGGCAGCCTCGCCCACATCACGCCGCCGCAGTGCTGCCGCGATGTCGAGAAACAAGCGCTGCCCGGTCAGTTCATCGGGGTCAATGTACCCGACAAACTCAAGGCGCGTTCTATCGGCTTCGGCATCGCAAGCGTCTTGCTCATCATCTGCGATATCGTCGTCGAGGCCAGGAACGTCGCTGATGCGGAACGTGAAATCATGATTACAGTGCTTGCAGGTAATGTCGTATTCACCAATGTCGGTCTTTGCCATGATCGCCTCCCTCAAGTCCGCATCGGCATGACGATGCCGAATGCGCCATCGTCCACCACGCGGCGGAAAAGGGTCGGGGCATTGGCATCCTGCTGGTGGATTTCCACGCTGTCGCCGCCGATCGCGGCCAGCATCTCCATCAGGTAGCTGGCGTTGAAACCGGTATCGGGCCGCCGCTTGCAATCTGCAGGCACCTCTTCGGTCGCGGTGCCGTGATCGACTGATGTGTGCGAAAGCGTGATCTTGCCGTCGTGATATTCGACCTTCACCGATCGGGTCTTTTCCGATCCCAACAACTTCACCCGGCGCACAGCCTCGGCCAGTGTGGCAGGATCGACGATGACAGGCTCTGCAACCGGTGGACTGATCACACGCCGATAGTCAGGGAACGTGCCGTCGATGACTTTGCCCGTCAGGATCACGTCGCCAAATTCGACGCGCATCTTGGCCGCGTCCCAGCACATCATCGCCACGCCAGCGCCATCGCCGACAAGGTCTTTCAGGATAGTGCAGAACTTCGGCGCAAGGATCACTTCCGGCGCATCGGCGGGCCAGTTGAGGTCAGTCGTGATGACCGGCATGGTGTGGCCGTTTGTGGTGACCAGCCGCAGCTTGCCGTTGTCGCCGTGCCACAGTGGCCCGTTCAGATAATACCGGGCCAACTCAGTCTCTCGGGACCACAGCACCCTGTCAATGATCCGGCCGATCTTGCTGGCAGGTTCAATCGGCAGCCGGTGCTGCGGCGCAAATTCGATGCTGGGAAAGTCATCGGCAGGCAGGCTGTGCATCACCCACCGCCCGCGCCCGGCCTGCACGATCAGGCGGTTGCCATCCTGCGTCAGCCGCATCTGCGCACCCTTGGGCACGGCGTTGACAAGATCGCGCAGCTTGCCCGCGTTCACTGTCGTGCGCAGTTGCCCCGATTCTTGCGCCATGGGCACGCGCTGCCGATATTCGATGTCCATATCGGTGGTCAGCACTTCTAGCTTGCCGATGATCGGGTCGGCCACCAACCGCACGTTCGACAGGATCGGGATGGTGTTGCGCGCTTCGCAGACTTTGGCCGCAGCCGACATCGCGCGGGAAAGGACGGCAGCTTCGATGGTAATGCCCATCTTGCCGTCAGCGACGGGAGCTTCGCGCTCCAGGCCAGCCGCCGAAGCGGGGACCTCTGTCATTGCTGTCGCGCCCATCAGTCCATCCCCAGCGCGGATTTGTAGAGCTCGAGAATGGCGTCCATCTCTTGCCGGTCATGGGGCTTCATCTTGCGCAACCCGATGATCATTTTCATGATCTTGGCGTCGTAACCCGCCGACTTGCCCTCGGAATAGACATCCTTGATGTCGTCCCCGATGCCCTTCTTCTCTTCTTCCAGCCGCTCGATACGCTCGATCAGCAGGCGCAGACGATCATCGGCGGAACCGCCGTTTTCAGGTGCCATTACTCTTGCCTCCTTATGCCCGCTCGCGAGCGCGTTCCGGCGATGATCCCCGCCGGTGGGAATTCGGTCAGTGCCCCGATCAGTGCCCCGATCAGTGCGGCGTACCACCTTCGCACGTGGCTATGCGCTGCAGCATGGGGATGAACTCGCCCGCAGTGCGCCGCAGCACGGCACGCTCGCTGGGCGTGATCACGCCATCTTCAAGGATTTCCGTGCCGGTCGCCACGAACTGCGCCGCCTGCGTTATGGCCTTGCGTACCGTGCCGTCGTCGGCGGTTTCGACAAGCGCCGCGGCAAAGCCCATCTGCCGTGCCACGCGGGCGAATGCTTCGGGCGGCAGCACGGTAAACACGCGCATGAACACGTCCAGCGGCATCAGCGGCCCGTCTTCGGCCACATAGCTGCGCACGGTGCCTTCCTTGATGTCGGTGGCCTCTGCCACATCCTTGAAAGACAGCCGCCGCCCATGGCCGACATAGAGCCGGATGGTTTCAGCGATCAGCACCTTTGCACCGTCGCTGGAAAAGTCGCCGTTGAATTTCATCGGCAATTCCCCTCCATTTTGGAATGAAGCTGGTCACCAACCAAGGAGGGACCAGCCGTATGACTCGCTTCAACACCACGCGCCTGAACGCCGTCACCCGGGAACGCGCCCGGCAACTGCCGCGCTACATGTCCGGCTTCACCAGTGGCCCTGCCTGTTTCGAACGCCATTCCCGCAAACACGATCAGCGCAAACAGCGCCCAGCAGATCGCGCCAAGTACTTCTGTGTGGCGCCGCCGTTGGCGCAGCCTTCTCTCAAGATCGGCTTCCTGCTTAAGCCAGGCGAGTTGCTGTTCGGGCGACATTTACGCAGCCTCCCCGATTGCACTGTCAATCCAGCGCAGGCCAACGCCGCGCACGGTCTCGATCGGCATGTCCGCGCCCAGCTTGCGCCGCAGGCGGCAGATCATAACAGAAACGATGTTGTCACTGGTCTCGGCATCGGAAAGGCGCTCACGCACGGCGCTGCGCCGCACAGGGGCAGGGGCCATTGCAGCCACCGAATGCAGCAACCGCATCTCGCACGGCGTCAGCTGCAGCCGGTCGTCGCCAAGCCGCACCTCGTCGACGCTCACCGACCACCTCCCGATCGTTACCGGGGCATCAGCGGTCAGGTTGAACCCGCAGCAAGGGCAGAACGCGCTCATGCGGCACCGCCGATCCGGCCCATGCTGATCCGGCCTTTGCCGAGGCGGATTGACTCCGCCCCGGCATCAGTCACCCTGCAGGAGCCACCACCTGCAAGTGAAAGGATAACGCCGTGCCAGTTCAACATGTCGCCGTTCTTTGGCCGGATGAGGCCAATTATGCGCGGCTCGTCGCGATCAGCGATGATTGGATGCCGCCCAGCCTTGCCGACTATCGCGGAGCATTGCTGCGCCGCGCAGAACTCAGAGGATGGACCGAGGCCGATTTCCTCAAGGTCGATTTTGATCCCGATGTACTCGCCAGCTGGTGCCGGGAGAACTTCGGCACCGTCAATGCCGACAGTCGTAGTGCTTACGCATCCTTCATCGGAAAGCTGCAGTTCGAGCGCACCGAAGAAAATCGCACCAGCAGGCGAAGCGACCACTGATCTGGCAAGCCAGCAATCAGGGATGGGAAGGGAGCGCGCAGACATTCAGGCAGCACTCCCACTGTCAAGCGCTTCGGCGATCTGCCCGCCAGACTGGCGGAAGATCACGACCGCACCCTTGGCTTTCGCCGCGGCGATCTTCTTGCCCACCCATCGCCGCCGCATGGCCGCGCCCCAGCTGTGGAACGGACAGCCGAACGATTGCAGATACGCGCGGCGTGCCGTGTTCATCGAAAAGCCGAGATTTCGGCAACGGGGTGTGTTGAATGCGCGCGGCATCGGTCAGGCTGCCTCGCCGGTTGGGCAGGGTGTAGATGCATCATCGCTAAGCCAAACTTCAGTCGGCACTTCTCCGCCTGTCGCGGTCTCGATCCGATGCGCAAGGTCCAAAGCGGGACGGAGCGAGCCATTGCACAACCGTGAAATGGTTGCGGGAGTGGTGCCCACGCGGATGGCAAAGCTCGACTGCTTTTCGCCGCTTGCCTTCAGATAGCTTTGGAGGTCGGTCATGGGCGCTCATATTACGCATTGCGCAAACTTACGCAATACTCAACTGACGCATTGGGGCATGGTGCCAACTTTCGCAGCGCGTAAACTTGCGCACATGAAGCGTACCAAGATGATCGAAGCGCGAAAGCGCAGCCGCCTCACGCAGGAGGTCATTGCCGAACGCATGAATGTTTCCGTGGCGCAGGTGTCGCGTTGGGAAAACGGAAAGGACGGGATACCCAGCCAACGCTTAGCGTCTATGTCGCAAGCCTATGGGGCGCCAATCGGTGAACTGTTGGACGAAAACAGTGAGTTTCTGGCTCCCGGCCCAACGCTGTTTATCAAGGGATCGGTACAAGCAGGTCACTTTGTAGAAGCTTGGGAAATCCATGAAGATGAATGGGAGCGATATACTGGCCGCGCTGATGTCGCGGTGCCGCTTCGGCGCCGCTTCGGGCTTCGTGTCATTGGCGAGAGTATGAACGAAATCTACCCGCCTGGAACGATTCTCGATTGCATAGCCCGCGAACCCTTTGATGACATTCCCAATGGCAAGCGGGTGATCGTCCAGCGCAGACGCATGGGCGATGGCATCGAGACGACTGTGAAGGAATACTTTTGCGACGCAGACGGCGTCGAATGGCTTGTTCCAAGATCACGTAACCCTGCGTTTCAAGCCCCATTCAGGTGTGACCAGCCGGGTGATGACATAGAAACTATAGAGATCATTGCGTTAGTAGTTGCATCCATCCAGCCGGAGTAGCCATGAAACATGATCTGAGCGCTCGCCTGAATCGTCTTTGGGAGGAAGTTCGCGGTGCGCCGCCAGTTCATCCCCCTGTCGATTTTTCGC
>DAICYJ010000126.1 GCA_027311705.1 Novosphingobium sp.
ATCGGCCACTTCGTCCAGCGTATCGAACACCGAACGGCCTTCGCGGTCCACCTTGTTCACGAACGTGATGATCGGCACGGATCGCAAGCGGCACACTTCGAACAGCTTGCGGGTCTGCGGCTCGATGCCCTTGGCCGCGTCGATCACCATGATCGCCGAATCGACCGCGGTCAGCGTGCGATAGGTGTCTTCGGAAAAGTCCTCGTGACCCGGCGTATCCAGCAGGTTGAAGACGATGCCGTCCTTCTGGAACGTCATCACCGAGGACGTGACCGAAATGCCGCGCTGTTGCTCGATCTTCATCCAGTCGGACCGGGCACGCCGCGCTTGCCCGCGCGCCTTCACCTCGCCGGCAAGGTGGATCGCGCCGCCTTGCAGCAGCAGCTTTTCGGTAAGCGTCGTCTTACCGGCGTCAGGGTGCGAAATGATGGCGAAGGTGCGGCGGTTTGAAGTCATGTCCGCGCGCGGTTAGCCCGGTCGCACCGTCACGTCCATGCAGAAGCTGCGTTGCGCGCCCGGTTCCAGCGAGACCACACCGGGCTTTTGCCGGAAATCGCCATCGAACCCCTGCGGATCGGCATGGCCCTGCCACGGCTCGCTGCAGATATACCGCGCACCCGGCACCTGCCACAGCCCCAGCATCGGCATATCGGGGAACGCGATGTCCAGCCAAGGGCCGCCATCCGCGCCATAGGATAATTTGCGACTTGCAAGGTCGGTCCAGATCATCGCATCCGTCGCGAACAGGTCTTCGCGCAGCGACAGTTCGCGCCCTTGCACCACTGTCGCTTCGCCTTCGGGCAGAAGCAGGCCGGTTTCCCTGCTCACCCGCCGCACCGCTTCCGGTTCGGGCTGGTCGAAGACGATCCGATGGGCGTGTTTGTCCGCCCCGCCTGGCAGCGGCCAGGCAAAGGCGGGGTGGTAGCCGAAGCTGAACGGCAGCGGCCCTTCGCCGGGATTGGTCACGGTCGCTTCGACATGCAGCGTGCCGCCCGCCAGCGTAAACGCCAGTTCGAGCGTGAAGGCAAAGGGATAGACCCCGCGAGTCTCCACCGAATCGACCAGCCGGAACCGCGCGCTTTCGCCATCTGCCGCCACGATTTCGAACAGCGACCGCCGCGCGAAGCCATGGCGGGGCAGCGGGAAAGCCGTGCCATCCAGCAGCAGCCGATCCTGCGCCAGCGAACCCACCACCGGGAACAGCACCGGCGCATGGCCGCCCCAGAACGCAGGGTCCGCGTCGGTCATGTATTCCGCGCCATTCGCGTCGGTCAGCGACCACAATTCCGCCCCCAGCGGGTTGATCCGCGCCGTCAGGCTGCCGGAGGAGATCGTCACCAAATTCCCGTCACTCATCGGCATTCCGCTCCGGATCGCTGCGCTTTACGGTTTGTTTCCCCGGCCCTGCTACGCTGCGATGGCAACCGGGGGAACGGCCGCATGCGTAACACACTTGCCAAGGTTGCGGGTTCCCTTTGGAACGCCGTGCGGCCCACGATGGTAATGGCCGCCTGCGCCCTCGCCACAGCTTGCGGATCGGGCGCATACTACGCCGAAAAGCCGGACCATGTGCGCGCTGAATTGCGCGAATCGACGTTTCCCACGTTCTTCTTCGGCAGCCGTGCGGGCGATAGCGTCACCAGCGTGAAAGGCGATGGCACGGTGGTGTGGAGCATCCTTGGCGAGGACGATGACCAGTTGATCCGGCTCTCCGCCAAAGTCACGCCCGATGGCGATGGTACGCGAGTCGTCGTCGACGTGCTGCCCCCCGCCGGGCGCAACCGGAAGCGAGTGGAAAAAGGCCTCGCCGAAAATGACAGCATCGCCACCCTTTACCGCACCGTCGCCGCCGAACACGTCGATTCCACGCTGAAAGACCGCGATTTCGATATGGGCAAGGTTACGCCGGCAATGATGGCGGCAACTTTCGCCAACATGCCAAAGATCAGCCAGCAGATGTCCGACGCGGGCGACGAATTCCGCCGGCAGGACGCGGAAAAGGCCCGCCACGTTCCCGCAGGAGAAGGCAACCCGGGCGGGAACGGCGGCAAGTTCGGCGATCCGATGGACAAAACCGAACCCGGACCAGCCAACGCGTTCTAACCCCGCAATACTGCGCCCTGCTTCGCCGCCGCGGCAACCACCTTGTCGGCAATCGCTTTCAGCGCCGCTTCGTCATAGCTCTTGTCGACTGGCTGAAGCGTCACTTCGATGGCCAGCGACTTCTGCCCTTCAGGCACGCCAGCGCCCCGGAAATCATCGAACAGCCGGGCCGCCACGATGTTCGCCTTGTCCGCACCCTTCACCGAACGCAGCAGGTCGGCCGCCGGCAGGCCCAGCGGCACCAGGAACGCGAAATCGCGCGTGACCGCCTGCAACGGCGGCGGAGCGAAGTGCGGGCGGGCAAAGCTGGTCGAGGCCTTGCGCGCCGGGATACGGTCGAGGAACAGCTCCGCAACCGCCACCGGGCCTTCGAGGTTAAAGGCCTTGGCGGTTGCCGGATGGAGTATCCCGAACCGCGCGAGCACGGTCTTGGGCCCCAGCCGCAGCGTGGCGGACTGGCCGGGGTGGAACTGCGGACCAGCCTCGCCCATGACCTGAAGGTTGTCGACCGGCGCGCCTGCCTCGGCAAGCAAGGCAATCGCCTCAGCCTTGGCGTCGAAGGCATCGAACGGAGCGGCCTTGCCGGTGGCCCAGCCGCGCGGCGTCTTGTCGCCCGCCAGCACGACCGCAAGGCACAGCTTTTCGTCGCTCGAACCATCGTCGGCGCGCAGATAGCGGCGACCGATCTCGAACAGCCGGACCGACGATGCCCCGCGATCGAGGTTGCGGCGGGTGGCGGAAAGCAGTCCTGGGAGCAGCGACGGGCGCATCGCCTTGAGGTCTTCGGAGATGGGATTGGCAAGGGTCCACACGAACTGGCCATCGGCGAAGTGTGCGGCCTGCGCTTCGGGCAGGAACGACCATGTCACCGCTTCATGGCTGCCGCGCGCCGCTGCCGCCCGGCGGACCCGGCGTTCGAGCAACTGCGCAGCTGTCGCGGTGGGCCGGGCCACGCCGTCGGCGCGGGGCAGCGGGGTGGAGGGCACCGCTTCAAGACCGTGAACGCGGATGACTTCTTCAACGATATCAGGCGCGCCATCGATGTCGGGACGCCATGTGGGGACCGAGACGATCCAGTGTTCGCCGGTTTCGACCACGCCGAAACCAAGGGCGGCGAGGATGCGCTGCTGTTCGCTGGAATTGACCGCAACGCCGCCCAGCCGGTCGGCTAGCGCGGGGTCATAAGCCACGGTTTTCTGCGCGCTTGGCGGCATTCCGGCGCGCGTCACGTCGCTGGCCTCACCGCCGCAGACCTCAAGGATCAGCGATGTGAGCAGGGCCATGCCGGTGTCGAGGAACGCCGGATCGACGCCGCGTTCGAAACGGGTGCGGGCATCGCTGGTCAGCGACAGGGTCTGGCCGGTGCGGGCGATGCGGGCCGGGTCGAAATAGGCGACTTCGAGCAGGACGTCTGTGGTCGTTTCTGAACAGCCGGAATGCTCGCCGCCCATGATCCCGGCGATGTCGTGCACCCCGGAATCATCCGCGATTACAGTCATCTGGTGGTCGAGAACGAAGTGCTTTCCGTTCAGCGCGGTCACCCCTTCGCCATCCTGAGCGCGGCGGGCGACTACTGCGCCGGTCAGTTTGGCGAGGTCGTAGGCGTGGGCCGGACGACCGTATCCCAACATCACGTAGTTGGTGATGTCCACCAAGGCCGAGATGGGGCGCTGGCCCGCGCTCTTGAGCCGGTCTTGCAGCCATTGCGGCGAAGGGCCATTGCGTACACCCTTGATAACGCGACCAAAAAAGGCGGGGCAGCCCTCCGGATCGTCGGTGCGGACCTCGACCGGGCAGGCATAAGTGCCGGCCACGGGTGCCACATCGAGCGGCTTCAGAGTGCCCATTCCGGCCGCCGCAAGGTCGCGGGCGATGCCGTGGACGCCCATGCAATCGGGGCGATTGGGGGTGATCGCCACATCGAACACCGGGTCCGAACCGACGTAGTCCGCGAAGGACTGGCCGAGCGGGGTATCGGCCGGAAGTTCGATGATGCCGTCATGCTCTTCGCCCAGCCCGAGTTCGCGGGTGGAGCACATCATCCCGTTGGATTCGACCCCGCGAATGGCGGATTTGCGCAGTTCCATGCCGTTCGACGGCACGACCGCGCCCGGCAGGCCGAGCACGCCGATCAACCCGGCGCGGGCATTCGGCGCGCCGCAGACGACTTGCAGCGGCGCATTTCCATCGCCCAGATCGACCGACAGGACCTGCAATTTATCGGCCTGCGGGTGCTTTTCTGCGGTGAGAACGCGCGCGACCTTAAAGGCACCTAACGATACACCGGCGTCCTCGACGCCTTCGATTTCAAGGCCAAGCGAGGTCAGTTTGGCCGCGATCGTCGCCGCATCGGAATCAATGTCGAGAAGGGCCTTCAGCCATGAGAGCGAGAACTTCATGGCCGCACTCCCACGCCACCGGAAAGCGTCGGAACGTCGAGCGCGCCGAAGCCATAATGGGCAAGCCAGCGGGCATCGCCATCGAAGAAGGGCCGCAGATCGTCCATCCCGTATTTGAGCATGGCGAGGCGGTCCACGCCGGTGCCGAAGGCGAAGCCCTGCCACTCGTCCGGGTCAAGCCCGCCGAATTCGATGACCTTGCGATTGACCATGCCGCTGCCCAGCACTTCCATCCAGCCGCCGCCTGCAACATCGCCGCCGCCGCCGACCACGCGCTTGCCGTTTATCACGGTGTAGCCGACGTCGACCTCGACCGAAGGTTCGGTGAAGGGGAAGTAGCTGGGGCGCAGGCGCAGGACGATGTCGTCGCGTTCGAAGAAGGCCTTGAGAAAGGTTTCCAGCGTCCACTTCAAGTGGCCGAGGTGGATGCCCTTGTCGATGACGAGGCCTTCGATCTGGTGGAACATCGGGGTGTGCGTGGCGTCGCTGTCTGACCGATAGACCCGGCCCGGCGCGATGATGCGCAAGGGGGCGCCTTCCTTCAGCATGGTGCGGATCTGCACCGGCAAAGTGTGGGTGCGCAGCAGCATCGAGCGGCCTTCGGCATCCGTATCGGGGAAGTAGAAGGTATCGTGCATCGCGCGCGCCGGATGCGTTTCGGGCATGTTGAGCGCGGTGAAATTGTGCCAGTCGTCCTCGATCTCGGGCCCGCTGGCGACGGCGAAGCCCATGTCGGCGAAGATTTCGGCCAGTTCGTCCATCACCTGCGACACGGGGTGAACCGAGCCGCGCGGGGTTTCCGGAGCGGGGAGCGAAAGGTCGACTGTTTCGGCGGCAAGCCGGGTTTCGAGCACGGCGCTTTCCAGCGCGGCCTTCTTTTCACCCAGCGCGGCGGTGACCGCTTCGCGCGCGGCGTGGATCTTCGGCCCTTCGGCCTGCCGCTGATCCGGCGTCATCGCACCAAGCGTCTTGAGCAGGGCGGAAACCCAGCCCTGCTTGCCCAGCGCGGCGACGCGGATCGCCTCGACCGCATCGGGCGTATCTGCGCCGGCAATGGCGGCGAGTGTCTGTTGAAGCTGTTCCATCGGCGCTGCCGCTAGCGCCAAACGGACGAGAATCAAAGCGCGACTTAGCCCTTTCCGGGCAGATGCAGTGCCTGCACCGCCGCGCCGGCGGCCTGCTGACGCGCCTTCATCACTCCGGACAGCACGGGATGCGGCATGGCCGCGTATTCGCTGGGGCTCATGCCCATGAACAGATGGAAGTCGCGTACGAACTGTGCCTGATCGTAATAATGCCCGTCCATCGCACCGATCCAGCGCAGCGAGGGATCGAGCATGTATTGCGAAAGGCTGCGCATGAAGCGCTGCCGGCGCAGCAGGGTGCGCGGCGTGAACCCGAAATAGCGGCGGCAAAGGCGTTCGATGGTGTGGGTGGCGAGACCCGCCTTTTCGGCCATGTCGGCCACGTTCGAGGTTTCGGGATCGACCAGCGCAGTATGAACAGCTTCAATGCGGTTTGCATCGGCCAGCGGTTCGCCAAGCCGGCCGGCGAAGTGGGCGACGATGCGGTCCAGTTCGGCCTGCTCGTCGGGCACAGGGCCGAACAGGCCCTCGATCAATGGGCGGAAAGGCACGAATGCGGGCTCGATGGCGGCATCGAAGATGCGGTCGGCCAACGTGTTGGCCGGGGCCCCGACGAACGTGGCCCAGCCCAGCGGGAGCAGGCCCACCCCCCACACGCGCGAAGTCCCGGCGGAAAAGTGCACAGTCGTGCTGGTCGGCCCGGTGAAGATGGCGCGCACGCCGGTGGCCAATTCGTCACGCAGCTTTGCTTCAGGCAAAATCCCTTGGACGATGCGCAGATTGGCCCATTCCGGGTGCAGGTAATCGGAAACTCGCTGCCCATCGGGCACGGTGATTTCAGTCAGGTAGAACGTGGTGAAATAAGACCGCATCACCATCGGTGGCAGATGAAATGCAACGCGGACCGAACTGTCCCCGGTCAAAATAATGCGCCCCTGCTTATACCCTTGTTAGTTCGGGGATAACCAAAACGGCAGCAAGCGCAAGGGCTTCGCGATTGAGGCTATACCAAAGGCAAAGCAAAAGGGCGCCAGCCTTTCAGCCGACGCCCTTTTAAACCGTTACGCAGCCTCGCTTACGCGGGAAGCGCGGCCTTCGCCTGAGCAATGACGGTGGCGAACACGGCCGCTTCGTTCATCGCCAGATCGGCCATGGACTTGCGATCGAGTTCGATCCCGGCAAGCTTGGTGCCGTGGATGAACTGCGAATAGGTCAGGCCTTCTTCACGGACCGCAGCGTTGATGCGCTGGATCCACAGGCCACGGAATTCGCGCTTCTTGATCTTGCGATCGCGATAGGCGTACTGGCCGGCCTTTTCGACGGCCTGACGGGCAACGCGGATCGTGTTTTTGCGACGGCCGCGATAGCCCTTCGCCTGATCAAGAATGCGCTTGTGCTTGGCGCGGGTGGTAACACCACGTTTAATACGGGACATAAATCAGCTCCTCAATTCACAGCCCGTAGGGCGCCCACTTCTTTATCACCTTCGCATCAGCGTCGGAAATCACGTCCATCCCGCGGTTCTGGCGGATGTACTTGGCGTTGTGGCTCATGAGGCGGTGGCGCTTGCCGACGACACCGTGCTTAACCTTACCGGTTGCGGTAAGCTTGAAGCGCTTTTTGACGCCGCTCTTGGTCTTGAGCTTGGGCATTTTGGTCTCCTTGGGTTCGATGCGTCAGTCCCGCCGTGGCAGCCCTGGTAGCCAGGCGAGTCTTCCGAATCCGCATCGGTTGAAGTGGGCGCGCCTAGGCCAAGGACGCGCAAAAGGCAAGCAGTGCCGTTCTGCACAGCAAATTCAGTCCATCGGCGTGGGATCGACCATGGGTTCGTCGCCATTGGGCGGCGGGGTTGGCGAACCCGATGGTGTTGCGGTTCCGGGACCGGGTTTGGCCTTATCGGCCGGCTCGCCATAGGCTTCCGCTATCTCGCCCACCGTCACCGGCTTGCCCGTGCCGCCGAACGTGCCGGAGCGCATCAGGCGCAGGCCCATGGCGCGCTGCTGGTTTATCTTGCGCAGCCTATGGTATTCGCGGGCACCCGGAATGTTGCCGGCGGGGGCAAAGATGATCGCTGCAAGATAGCCGGCGAGCGCCAGACACAACAGGCCCAGAACCAGCTTGCCGCGCAGCACGAGCATTGCGCCCCAAGCGGTGAAAGCCACCGCCAGCACGGGCACGGCCACCGGCAGCGCGGCCATCAGGATGAACGCAGCATAGGCGAGAAATACGAGCAGTACCTGCCCCATCAGCAGGTGGCGGCGGCCAACCCGGCGGTGGCGACCACGCCCTTGGCCAGATCGCGGTCGTCGCGCACATAGAGCGCGGCTTCCTTGCGGATCACCGTGCCGGTGACCACGCCATTGAGGAACATCGGGCTGTAGTTGTACGCAACTTCGACGAACATGATCGCGCTGTTGGCCTCGGCCTGCATCGGCACCGTCGTCTGGCCCATGCCGGCAAAGCCGGTGCCGGTGGCGCCGGTGCCCTGCACGCCATAGCGCGAGACCCACGTGTTCTTGCCCCAGCACCGTTGCCAGTGAATCCATTGCCCGGTCGACGCGTTCTGCTCAAGGCTGGAGACGATGACGCGGCCGTTGTTGGGGAAATCGAGATCCTCGACCGACAGCGATGCGCCGGTGAACACCTGATTCACATCGTATTCGCGGAATTGCGGCGCACCGGTGGCAGAAGCCTGCTTTGCGCGGCTGGCGTTATCAGCCACGGTGATCGCCAACTGGTTCAGCCGCATGTGCAGGATGGCGAGGTTGACCACGTCGGTGCCGACGAGGGCGAGGCCCATCAGCAAGGGCATGGACACGGCCATTTCGACCACAGTGGTCGCCCCGCGATCGTGCCACAGGCGGGCGCAAAGCCGGCGCAGGCGGGAGGGCGAACGGGTGCCGGTCATGTCGGGCAGATCTGCTGGCCGGTGCGCGTGGTCTGGGTGGCGAAAGGCTGGTTGCGCAGGATCGTGGTGGCGTGAAGCGTCTGCTTGAGCGGCAGGCCCAGCGAATGGGCGAACCCGAACCACTGATCGTAGCTGACCGTGACCGTATAGACCACGACATCGCCAGCGCCGCCAACGCCGGACTTGCCGACATCGTCGTCCCAGGTGCCGTTGCCGTTCAGATCGACAAAGCATTCGGTAGGATCGTGAATGCCATTGTTGTTTGAATCGGTGAAGTCTTCCGGCTGGCCCACATTGGTGAAGTCGGAGTAGTTCTTGCGGACGAACGTGATCGCGGCGGCGGGCATCACATCCTGCACCATGCGGGTGACCTGGGCGTCGATATCGGTCTGCGAGGTCTGCGCGCTTTGCAGCGTGGAGTTGCGCGAGGCGCGGTTGACGGCGCCCTGCAGGATCGTGCGCACGTAATAGGCCTGCGCCATCTGCAGCGTGGCGGCGATGATCAGCATCAGGATCGGCGCGGCAAGGCCGAATTCGGCAGCACTGGCCGCAGTCCGATCTCGGCGCAGGCGGCGAAGGATCCGGGCCATGAGATCTCGGGGCCTCATCACTTGTTGATCCGCAGGTCGGCCACCTGGCCGGCGATGAACTTGAACGTGTTCGTCAGCTCGGTGGTGTTGCTGGCATAATACGCGCGATCTGCGGTTGAACACGTCTTCATCGGCGTGGTCAGCGTCTGCCCGAAGCCGATGACCCAGACCGTATAGCCCATCTGCTTCAGCTTTTCGCAGACCGCCAGAAAACGCGCGTTGTGATAGGGCGCAAGCGTGCCGTTGGCCCCACCGGTAGCGCCCGAAGGCCCGACGCGGTTGTCGTAATACTCGGTGCCATAGGCGTTGTAGATGGTCGTCGTCGGTTCCATCGTACCGTCCGACATGAAGATCACGTGGCGGCTGACCGACGGGTACTTGGTCTCGTCGGTGATCACATTATCCTGGAACATGCCGTTCGGGCTGCCGAGGCGGCCACCCCAGATCATGCCGATATCGTGGTAGGTCGCGCCTTCGGCCACGAGGTTGTTGAGATACGTGTTCAGCCAGGTAGGCACAACCGTGGGTGCGGTGGTATCGACTTCGGTGAACTGCTTCATCGGTGCGGGGCAATACGAGGTCTGCACCGAAAAGCCGTTGGGCGTGGAACTGCCGGCCGACTGATCGTAAGAGGTATTGCTGCTGCGATACCATTCCAGCGGTTCGAGATACATCTTCCAGCGGGTGGCATCGTCCACCGGCGCGGTATCGAGATCGAGATCCTTCGCGCCCGATGGAACCGGCGACATCGAAAGCTGCGGCACGGTGGCGCGCTCCTCGATGCAGCCGTCCCATGTATAAGACGACGTGCTGACGCCGGCGACGCCGCTGGTGCCGCTTAGCAAAGCCAACTGGCGCAGGTTATAGAGGCCTTGCGTGGGCACG
The DNA here is from genome assembly GCA_027311705.1 of Novosphingobium sp. GTDB lineage: Bacteria > Pseudomonadota > Alphaproteobacteria > Sphingomonadales > Sphingomonadaceae > Novosphingobium. The sequence continues at coordinate 9,971 of DAICYJ010000126.1, forward strand.
GTCGTGGGCGTGGATGCAGAGGTATCGACCGAGGTCGCGAGCGAGACCGAGCCGAAACCCTTGAAGGCCGAAACGTCGATGTTGGCGCTGGTCCCCGTCTTGGCATAGCGCCAGCTGGTGAGCTTGTAGCGCGTGACGGTGGCATACGTCGTCGTCGTAATGGTCTTGGTGCGCACGCAGGTGCCCAGCGCGCTGGAACCCGACCCCGACGTTTTGGTCCACGATTTCCAGGCATATTGCGTGCTGGTGTTGGTGGTAGGCGGCGCGTTGCTGGTGACGACCGGATTGGTGCTGGAAGTGGGATACTTGTTGATCCCGTAGTTGGTGCAGTTCGCCGAAGTGATCTTCGAGCTGTAGGTTTCATTGGTCGGGCTGCCGGTGGTCGGCGTATTGGCGGGGTAGGTGTTCACCGCCGTGTTGAAATTGCCCAGCTTGGTCTGGAACGAGGCGGTGTCGGCCAGATAGCTCGTGGGCATTGCGCCGGTGGTGATCAGTTCCTTGATGTTCACCGTCGAGCTATAGGGCACAAAACCGAAGCGGATGCGGGTGTTCGCCTTGTCGACCACCGCGCCCGCCACCGTGGTATAGAACGCGCGCACCGCGCCGCGCAGGCCGACGATCTTGGAATTGCTGGCGTTGCAGCACGTGGTGTTGGTCACGTCGTAGGCCATCGAGCCGGTGGTATCGAGCACGAACATCACGTCCGCGCTGGCCATCTGGAGTTCGGCCGAACAGCTTACCGTCATCGGGATTTCATTGAAGCCAAACAGGTTCATCAGCACGGTGGGCATGTTCGCGGTGGCGGTTCCGGTGACCGAGCCGGTGTCGGTCGCCGCGGTATCGAAGGCGGGCGTGGGCACACCGGTCATCAACGGGTTGAAATTGAACTTGAACATCTTGTTGGCCTTGGCCTTTTCAGATGTTCCGTAGACGGCGGTCTTGCTCATCGCCTTGCGGCCCGCGAGCACGCCCGCGTCGCAGGCGTTCTGCAGGCTGGTCTTGGTCATGTAGGCGCGGGCCATGTCGGTGCCGCTGCCGGCCAGCGCCAGCAGAAGGAAGATGGTGGCGGCGGTGATGCCCAGCGCGTTGCCGGCGGAATCGCGCAACAGGGCACGCGCCATGCGCGCCGCCATTTTGATGCTTGAACCCCAGCCGGCCATGACCTTGCGACACCTCCCATTAGGGCGCACCGATGCGGCGACATGCCACGACGGTTCACGGCAAGCGCTCCGTGACGCCCTTATCAGGCGGCACAAGTCGCTTCCCAATGGTTAATGTCGTAGGAAATTAATGTAGTACTCTGGCCCTTTGACCCGTCCTTCGTGCGGTTTTATAGGTGCAAAACCTGCACGAGCGCTCACCTCGTCTATAGGGACAAACCCGCAGATGCGGCGATAGTGGGGCATCAGGCCGGCTGGGCTATTCGGCGCCGGCCGCCAATGCAATCTGCTTGCACTTGCGCGGGGTGGCTTGCGCCGCGAAGTTGCAAGTCGGGCCACTTGGTTCTGGAGGTCGATCGGGGCGGTGACATGGCAAAACGGGTATCCCGCCGATCAGTGGAAAGCGCCAGGCTGTGCGGCCCGCGCGTCCGAGGCCTGCGGGAGCGTGTCCGCACAGGACGCCCCCGGGGACCGGACCGCATCGTTCGTGCCTGATCCGCGATGACCATGCCCTGGCGACTTTCCCTGGCGGCCAAACTGTGCATCGCGATGGCGCTGGTTATCCTCGCGATCGCACTGCCCGGCGTGCTGGCCGAACGCTCGCTGGAATTCGTCCGCCGCGACAGCCTGCGCGCCGGTCACGCTTCGGAAGCGCTGACCGAGTATCTGAAGTTGCAGGCCTTCGGTTATGAGATCGAGGAAAAGGCGCGCCAAGGACTGCTGACGACGCCCGATGCGCGCGGCGCAGCGCACCTTCGGCTGGACGGCCATATTCGCACGATCAGGAATGCGACGCGCCACGAACTGGCGATCATCAATTCCACGAGCTTCGGCGCCGATCAGAAGCGCGAGATGCAGAAGGAGGAATCCGACCAGCACGCTTATGCCACGATCGCCGCGATGAGCCTGTCGCGCGTAATCGACGGCACTGCCGACGAGAGCTGGAAAGCCGTGACCGGCCGGGCCATAGCGAGCGAGGAGGATGAAGTACGCGATGCGCAGGTGCGATCGGTGCGCAGCTTCCAGCGCGGACAAATCGCATTCGTGGTGTCGGCTTCGGCGGTGACGCTGGCGGCGGTGCTGGCGCTGGTGTGGTTCCGGTTCCAGTTCTTCCGCCCCTTGAAGACTCTGTTGGATGGAACGCGCCGGATCGCCGGGGGCGATTATCGCACCCGGTTGCCCCAGGTGGGGCCGGACGAGTTCCGCGCCATCAACCACAGCTTCAATGCCATGGCCGACAACATCGCTTCTTCCACGCAGCGGCTGGAAACCAGCAACGTGCAGCTGGAACGCGCGGTTTCGCGCCGCACGGCCGAACTGGAAGCGGCCAATGCCGCGCTGGCGCACCTGAACGAGATGCGGCGCAACTTTCTGGCCGACACCAGCCACGAATTGCGCACGCCGCTGGCCGTGCTGATCAGCGAGGCCGACATCGCGCTGCGCAAGCCCGATGCGTCGGGTGCCGCCGCCGAACTGCGCGCTAGCCTGAACCGCATCGTCCGAACAGCCGAGGCGTTGCGCCGGCTGGTGGACGACCTTTTGCAGATCGCCCGCGCCGAAGCGCCGGTGCTTCCGTTCGATCGCGTGGCGACTGATCTGGTGGTGGTGGTGCGCGATTGCGTGGAAGAATTCGCCCACCTTTTCGCCGCCGATGGGGGCGCGATCTTTGTGGAAGAGGCACCCGGCTGTTTGATTGCGCGGGTAGACCGCGCGCGGATTGCGCAAGTGTTGCGCATTCTGGTGGACAACGCGCTGAAGCATTCTTCCAATGCGCCCAGCGTTTCCTTCCGCGTAACCGAGGCCGATGGCGAAGCGGTGATCGCGGTTTCCGACGACGGCGACGGCATTGCCGAGGCCGACATCCCCATCCTGCTCGACCGGTTTCGCCGGCGGTTGCCCGATGGAGTCCACTTAGCCGGGAGCGCAGACGTGGGCTGGGCCGCAAGGGGCCTTGGTGAAGGCATGGGGCTGGGGCTGGCCATCGCCAATACCATCGTTGACGTGCACGGTGGATCGATCGCCATCGCATCGCGCAAAGGCGTGGGCACGACGGTAACCATCCGCCTGCCGCACGACATTCTGGACGAACGACAGATCAAGGAAACGGGAACGCCATGAAACTGCTGGTCATCGAAGACGAAGGAGAGCTTGCCGGCCTGCTTCATCGCGGGATGGTGGGCGAAGGCCACACCGTGACCCTGGCCCCGGACGGCCGCAGCGGCCTGTCGCTGGCGCGGCATGGAAATTTCGATTTCATCCTGCTCGATCTGAACCTGCCGGACATCCAGGGTTTCGAAATCACCGAGACTTTGCGCAGCGAAGACGTGCAAACGCCGATCATCATGATCACCGCGCGAGACGACGTGAACGACCGCATCGCCGGCCTGCGCAAGGGGGCGGATGACTATCTGATCAAGCCCTTCGCGTTCGAGGAACTGCTGGCACGGATGGATGCTGTGCTGCGCCGCAGCCGCCCCGCAAGCCCGCGCGCCACGGCGGAACTGGCCGAATATCTATCCTACGGCGGCGTCACGCTGGATTATGCCACCAAGAAGGTGACGATCCACGACGAGCAGGTGCGACTGACCGTGAAGGAACTGGAAGTGCTGCGCATCCTTCTTGCCAACCCTTCGCGCATTCATTCGCGGCACGAGATCCTGCGCTTGGTGTGGGGGCTGGAGGAAGACCCGCTGACCAATATCGTCGAGGTTTATATCAGCCGGCTGCGCCGCAAGCTGATCGGCTCTGGCATCGAATGCATCGATAACGTGCGCGGGTTCGGCTACCGGTTCGACGTGGTGGGCTGAGCGGCGGGGCGATGCCCCTGCCGCCGCCGATACCCTGCTGCAGCCTTCCAGCCACCTTACAGCGGGTTGTCCAGCTTCACGACCGCTTCGGTGCTCTTTCGCTGATCGGTGTGCAGCTGGCGCGCCTTGGCGAAGCTGGAGATCACCGGGGCATCGCGCGCGTAAAGGTCGCCGAAGCTGCGCATCGTGCCGTTCACATCGCGCGCCACGGTGAAATAGCCGACATAGACCGGCCAGGGCTTGGTCATCGGCACTTTGGTGTACTTGCCCGAAAGGTTGTATTCCACCGCAGTTTCGGGCGGCAAGTCGGCGCCCAGGATCGCCATCGTCATCGCGAGTTCGGTGGCGCGTTCGGCGCGGATGCAACCGTGGCTGAGCGCGCGCGAGGGCAGCGCGAACAGGTTGCGGTTGGGCGTATCGTGGATGTAGATCGCGTGTTCGTTCGGCATATCGAGCTTAACCCTGCCCAGCGCGTTGTTTTCACCCGGCTGCTGCACCACGGTGATCGTGCCGTCCGCCGCCTTGGTGGCGACATAGCCCTGCCGCCGTGCCGAGGCGGGATTGCCGATGAGCTTGGCACCAAGGCCCTCGCCCTTCACGATCGACTGCGGCACCGTCCACGTGGGATTGAACACCACGTTCTTCACCGTTTCGGCCAGTTGCGGCGTTGCGGTCTTGCCCGGCTTGCCGACGATGGCGCGATAAGTGCGGATGATCTTGTTGTTCACCGTGAGGCGCAGTTCCTGCTCCGGCACGTTGATGATCAGGTATTGCAGGCCAAGATCGCGGCCGAACCAGCGCCAGCGATCCATGTTGGCGCGGACCATTGCGATCTGCTTGGGATCTTTCGCCGTGGCGAGCATATCGCGCAGCAGCGCGTAATCGGGATGCGTGGGATTGAGCGAGGCCAGCACGCCGGCAACGTCGTGCGTTTCGGTGGCCTGTGCGAGCAGGGCCGAATTGGGGTGCAGATCCTGATCGGGATCGACGGCGAACCACTGCACCCGGTCCGGCATCGGCGTGCGCCCATCGCGCAGGTCCTCCGCCAGCCACATGAACAGCCGGCTGGCGAGTTGATCCAGTTCCGGGCTTTCGCCCTTGGCAATGGCGGCTGCGAGCGCGGCGGGTTCGTAATCGCGCGGGTACAGGCCTTCTGCACCGATGCCCTTGATCGCGGCGGCCAGCGCGCGCGCATCGGCCAGCGTGAAGTGCGCCACCGGTGGCGGCGCGGGCAGCGGTACGGCGACGGGCACCGGAGGCGTGACCGGCACGGGCGACGTCGCCTGCGGCGTGGGTGCGGGTGTCGGCACCTGCGCGATCAGATCGACCGGCCCCGTCTGTTGCGGCGCGCGGGCGAGTGCAGGCGAGGCCAACGATCCTGCGGCCAGCACGGCTACGCCGACAAGCAGGCTGCGGCGCAGGATGCCTGCGTAGCTGGTCCGGTTGGAATCGCGCATCGTGTTCATTCCCCGTTGGCCGGAATCCCGGCCGCATTTGCAAGGGCGCTGCCGCACGGGCGGTCCCCCGATGCGAATCCCTGCCTCAAGCCATCACGCCAATCAAGCAGTGCGCCTGTCTCTACCCTGAATCCTTCTCCGAATCCGGGGGAAAGGCGCGAACCCTTTGCAGTTTTGCCTAACAGCGGCCCGGTCGCTATGGCGCGGTCGATGATGCGCTCCCGCTCCTTCCTTCCCGTGCTCGTCGCACTGATCGGCCTCGCCTTTTTCGGGGTGATGGACGGGGTGATGAAGGCCGCATCGATCGCGATCGGTCCCTATGGCGCGATGTTCTGGCGCAGCGTGCTGGGATCGATGTTCATGGCCCCGCTGTGGCTGCGCCGCCGCCATATCGCGGGCGTGCGCGGGCTGCCGCCCGTCGCGGTGCTGCGCATTCACGCGTTGCGCGGCGCAGTGGTGGCGGCGATGGCCGTGCTGTTCTTCTATGGCCTTGTCCGCACGCCGATGGCCGAAGCGATGGCGCTTACGTTCATTGCCCCGCTGATCGCGCTCTATCTCGCCGCTGCCTTGCTGGGTGAAACCGTGGGCGGCCGCGCGGTGGCCGGATCGCTACTGGCGCTGGCGGGCGTGGGGGTGATCGCGGCGTCGAAGTTCGGCGGGGCGTGGAATCCCGAAGCGGTGAAGGGCCTCGTCGCGATTCTCGTTTCCGCCGTGCTCTATGCGTGGAACCTCGTGATCCAGCGGCAGCAGGCGCAAGTTTCATCGCCGGAGGAAATCGCGTTCTTTCAGGCGTTCGTCATCGCGGTGCTGCTGGGGTCGGTGGCTTGGTGGCTGGCGCCCATGCCCGATGCGAAAACATGGGTGGAAC
>DAICYJ010000067.1 GCA_027311705.1 Novosphingobium sp.
CACCGCGCTCGCCCGCGCGATGGACAAGGCGGGGCGACGCGTGCCGCTGTTCGTGCAGGTGAACATCGGCGCGGAGGAACAGAAGGGCGGCTGCGCCATTGCCGACCTGCCCGCACTTCTCGATCAGGCGCGCGGTGCGGACCTGCCCATCGCCGGGCTGATGTGCGTGCCGCCCGCGGGCATCGAAGCCGCACCCTTTTTTGCCCTGCTGGGCAAACTTGCCGACGATCAAGGACTTGCCGACCTGAGCATGGGCATGAGCGACGACTTCGAGACCGCGATCATGCTGGGGGCCACCCACGTGCGCATCGGGAGCGCGTTGTTCGGAGATCGCAGTTGACGCATTCGGCGCTCGTCGCTCTGGCCCTCGCCCTACCCGCCTCCGCCCATGCGCAGGATGCGATGCAGGGCATGCAGATGGAACATGCCACGCCCCCCCGGCCGCAGCGCCGCCGGTCGTCGATCACTCGAAGATGAACCACGCGCCGACGCAACCGGACGCTACCGACCACGCCTCACCTTTCGGCGATGGTGGCCTACAGCGCGAAAAAGCGCATTTCGGGCGGAACGCGCAGCGCCTGGTTGGCCGAGGCCAACAGGAACCTTACGCGCCACCACACCCTGTTCGGGCGGATCGAGAGCGTTTCCAACGACGAGCCTTTCCCCGATCACGACGATCCGCTGCACGACCGCCCCTTCCGCGTGGCCAAGTTCCAGGCGGGCTATGCGTGGCGGATGCAGGTGGCCAAGGTTGTCGAAGTCGCACTCGGCGGCACCGTGGCGGCTTTCGCCAAGCCCTCGGCGCTTGATGCCGCCTATGGCGGCCACCTGCTTGGCTACACCCTGTTCGCGAAGTTCAGCCTCAGCCAGTAGGCCTTATTCTTCCGGGTGCTTCGCCAGTTCGTCGCCCGTCAGCGTAACCACGTGCAGCAGGTTGGTCGCGCCCGGGGTGCCGAAGGGGACGCCGGCGAGCGCGATCAGCTTCGATCCCGCCGTGCCGAACCCGTGGCGCAGCGCCATGCGCTTGCCCTTGGCGATCATTTCCTCGAAACTGCCGATATCCTTGGTGTGGACCGCATGCGCGCCCCACAGCAGTCCCACCTTGCGCGCCGTCTTGGGCGAAGGCGTGAGCACCAGCATCGGCACGCCGGGCCGTTCGCGCGCCACGCGGCGGGCCGTCGATCCGGACCCGGTGAACACGATGATACCGCTGATCGGCACCGTCTTGACGATGCCCGCGCAAGCTTCGGCCAGCGCGTCGGCCGTCGTGGGATCGGGGCGGGTTTCGACGAAGTGGACGCGCGCGGCATATCCGGGGTCCGCCTCCACTTGCGCGGCGATGCGGTGCATGATCGTAACGGCCTCTTCGGGCCAGGCACCGGCAGCAGTTTCTGCCGAAAGCATCACCGCATCCGCGCCATCATACACCGCGTTGGCGACGTCCGACACTTCAGCGCGCGTGGGCGTCGGGGCCTCGATCATCGATTCGAGCATCTGCGTGGCCACAACCACCGGCTTGCCCTGCGCCCGCGCGCTTTCGACGATGCGCTTTTGCAGTGGGGGCACTTCTTCGGGGTTCAGTTCGACGCCCAGATCGCCGCGCGCGACCATGATGCCGTCCGAAAGTTCGATGATCTCGTCCAGCCGGCCGATCGCGGCGGGCTTTTCGATCTTGGCCATCAGCGCGCCATAGCCGCCCAGCAGGCGGCGCGCCTCGGCCACATCCTCAGGCCGCTGCACGAACGACAGCGCGATCCAGTCGGCGCCCTGCTCCACCGCAAACGAAAGGTCGCGGCGGTCCTTTTCGGTCAGCGCCGGCACCGGCACGACAGCATCGGGCACGTTCACGCCCTTGCGATCCGAAATCACGCCGCCGACTTCGGCCGAACACAGGATCTCATTCTGGTCGGCGCGGATCACACGCAGGCGCAGCTTGCCGTCATCGATCAGCAGGCGCTGGCCCTTCTGCAGCACGCCGAACAGTTCGGGATGCGGCAAGTAGACGCGCGTTTCGTCGCCGGGTTCGGGATTGCGATCGAGCGTGAAGTGGCTCGAATGGCGGATGACCGTGCGGCCTTCCTTGAACGTGCCGACGCGCAGCTTCGGTCCCTGCAGGTCGCACAGGATGGTGATCGGGCGGCCGATCTTGCGTTCCAGCGCGCGGATCGAGGCGATCGTTTCGGCGTGGGTGGCGTGGTCGCCGTGGCTCATGTTCACGCGGAACGCATCGGCCCCGGCGCGATACAGCTTTTCCAGCATTTCGGGCGAACGGCTGGCCGGGCCGACCGTCGCCAGGATCTTCACCTTGCGGCCGCGGGGGTCGAGATTGGACACGATCGAATTCCTCGCCTTGCAATGGGGGCGGGCTATGGCCCATGCATCGACAAAACCCAAGGACCATTCCCATGGATACGAATTCACACGACCCGCTCGATAATCTTTCCGACGAGGTTGCCGCCGCGGCATTCCGCCGTCTGGTCCGGCATTTGCGCCACCGCCACGATGCCCAGAACATCGATCTGATGGGCCTTGCCGGATTCTGCCGCAATTGCCTGGCGGACTGGATCGTCGAAGCCAGTGCCCCGCTGGACAAGACCGCCGCGCGTGAGGCGATTCACGGAATGCCCGCCGCCGAGTGGAAATCGCGCTTTCAGACCGAGGCGACTCCCGAACAGCTGGCGCGCATGGATGAAAGCATGAAGCGCAACGCCGAGTAGGCGTTCAGCGCGCGCGCTGCTCTAACCTTCGCAGCACCCGCCGCTCCACGGCGCGAAACAGCGCGTCCAGATCGTCGCGGTTGACGTCGAGCACTTCGTCCCACTCCGCCAGCACCGCGTCGAGATCCGCGATGTCGTACGTGCCCGCCCATGTGCCTGCCGGCAGCGGCGGCACGGGGTGGGGCCTGTGCGGCCAGGCGTGGCCGGTGGCGTTGTTGTAGAGCAAGCCAGCTATCACCAGCAACGCCATGTCCAGCGCCATCGGCACCGCGAGGAAACCCAAGCCCCAGCCGTTCGATTGCGCGCCCATTGCGCACATCAGCGCGCAGGCCCCGCCCGGCGGATGCAGGCAGCGCGCCAGTGTCATCGCGGCGATGGCAAGGCCGACAGCGACGCCGGCCGCAAGCCACGGCAGGCCCAGCCAATGCCCGCAGGCAAGGCCGATAGCGCCAGAAATCAGGTTGCCGCCCACAACCGACCACGGTTGCGCCAGCGGGCTGGCAGGCACCGCGAAGACCAACACGGCCGATGCGCCCAGCGGCGCAACGATCCACAGTGCACCCATAGCCGCAAACGGCTTTGCCAGCAGCGCCGCCAGCGCAATCCCGAAAAAGCCGCCGACCGCGCCGCGCAGCCAACCGAGGCGACCGCCGGGGCGCAATTGCGCGCGCACGCCCGCACCGGAAAACATCGACCGCAATCTAATCTCCATGAACCCGGCGGGCGAACGATCCGCGTTGACCGCCGTCAATACAGCGGCCACCTCTACCTGCGACAGGAAATTGCCCGCCTCGGCAACTCCACCAATCTGGCCCGCCAATTCCGGAAGATCCCCCATGCCCGTCATCGCCACCCTGACGATGAACCCCACGATCGACGTCGCCTACGAAGTCGAGACGGTGTTCCACACCCACAAGATCCGCACGACCCACGAATACTACAATCCGGGCGGCGGCGGCATCAATGTGGGCCGTGTGGTCAACCGGCTGGGGGGCAAGGCGCACTGCGTGTACTTGTCGGGCGGGGCCACCGGCAGGACGCTGGACGACCTGATCGGGCTGCACAAGCTGGAGCACACCCACATTCCGGTGGCCGGTGACACCCGCATCGCGATGACCGCGCTGGAACATTCGACGGGCAAGGAATACCGCTTCACACCGCAAGGGCCGCTGGTGCACGAGGCGGAATGGCTGGCCTGCCTGACCGTGCTGGGCCAGCTGGACTGCTCCTATCTGGTGATCAGCGGATCGCTGCCGCCGGGGGTTCCGGGCGATTTCTATGCCACGGTCGCGCGGCTGATGGCGGGGCGCGGCATTCCGGTTGTGCTGGATACGTCGGGCGATGCGCTGCGGCTGGGGCTGCCGGGCGGCGGGGTCGATCTGGTAAAGCCAAGCAAGGGCGAGCTGGAAACGCTCGTGGGCACTCCGCTCGAAACGGCAGATGTTCTCGCCGATGCGGCGATGTCACTGGTCGGCAGGGGACAGGCGAAAATGGTAGCAGTGACGATGGGCCACGAAGGCGCGCTGCTCGCCCATGGAGCAGGAACGGTGTTCCTGCCCGCGCCGCCGATCGACGCAAAAAGCGCGGTGGGCGCTGGCGACAGCTTCGTGGCCGGCATGGTCTTCGCGCTAGCGACAGGACAAAGCGAGACGGACGCG